>JAGQRA010000612.1 GCA_020425885.1 Planctomycetota bacterium
ACGGCGAACGCGCCGAACGCGAGCTGCGGGCGGCGTTGGCGGCGGTCGAGGTCGGCGGCGGGCCGCGGCTCGTCGCGACCCGCGCCGTGGCCGGCAATCGGCTCGCCGATCACCTGTTGCGGCATGGACTGCTCGATGATGCCGAGCCGTTGTTCGCCGCAGCGCTGGCCGAGCTGACGCCGGCCGACGATCCGGCGCTCGGCCGACCCGAGGAGCTGCAGGTGCGCGGCTATTCGACCTGGGGTCTCGGTCGCGTGGCGTTCCTGCGCGAGCGCTATGTGGAGTCAGTGCCGCTCCTGCAGCAGGCCGCGGAGCTCTACGAGGCCGCCGTCTCTGCCTACCCGAGCGATCCGTCGTTGCAGGTCAGCCTGGCGAGCGTGCTGACCGAGTTCGCGCAGGTGCGGCGGCAGCTCGGCGCGCCGAGTGCCGAGCTCGATGCGATGCTGTCGCGGGCGCGGAGCCTGTTCAAGCGTGTCGCCGGCGGCCCGGCCGTGGATTCTCGCGGGCGCGAGAGTCGGCGCGTTTGCCTCGACGTGCTCTGCGGCCTGCGTGCCGGCGAGGACGATGGCGCCCGTCTGGCGGATGCCGCGCGCGAGCTGGCCGAGATCGCCGGCGAAGACGCGCGCCGCTCGGCGATGGCGGCGTGGCACCTGCTGCACGCCGCGGCGATGCTCGATGGTGAAGGCGACGCGGCTGCGGCGCGGAGCTGCGACGACAGCGCGCTCGCGGCGCTCGAGGCCTGTGACACCGCCGGCTGGTTCCCGCCCGTGAACCTCGACGATCCGCCCTGCCGCCGGCTCGACGGTCGCGCTGCGTTCGAGTCGCTGCGACAGCGGCATCCACCTTCGCAGGCCGCGAAGCCGGGGCGGCGCTGACCGTTCCTACGGTCGATCCGTGTCGATGCTGCCGCCGTCGGGCATCGCGCCGCCGAGTCGCAGCGCCAGCCGCGACAGCCCGCGGTAGACGAGGTTGCGCACCGCGCCCTCGCTGCGCTGCATGCGCGCGGCGATGTCGGCGTAGTCGAAGCCGCAGAGGCGATACAGCGAGATGGCCTCCTGGTAATCCGGCGGCAGATCGTCGAACGCGGTCTCGATGCGTCGCAGCGCCTCGGCGGTCGCCAGCTCCCGGCTCGGCGTGCACAAAGTCGCGTAGCAGTCGAGCAGCGCGTCGCCGTCATCGCCGTCGTCGCCCGCGACCTCGCGGCGCGGGTCGCGCTTCTGCGCGCCGACGAACTTGATCCGGTCCTGCAGCTTGTGCTGCGCGCGGGTGTAGAGCCAGTGTCGGAACGCGGCCTCGCCGCGCCACTCGAACCCCGACAGCTCGGCGAGCACCTCGCGGGCCACCGACTGCACGAGGTCCTCAGGGCCCTCGCGCGCGCGCAGCACCGGTCCCATGCGCAGGCGCAACCAGCCTTGCAGGCCGGGGAGGTTGCGGACGAGCACGCGCTCGAGCGCCTGCCGGTCGCCGGCTGCCAGGCGGGTGACGTCGTCGTCCATGCGCGCATCCTATCGCGGAGTCCGGTGGTGCCGAGTTGCTACGCAGGCGCAAGACCGTGACGTCCTACCGCCACCGCGGCCACGGCTCGGCCAGCACCGCGGCCGCCCACTCACGCAGCTCCCGTTCGCGTTGCGGTGGGATCTCGACCTGACCACGCTGGCGTTGCAGGTGATAGTCGAGGTTGCCGGCCACGTGCCGGTGGCGGTAGGAGAGATCCATCAGCAGGACACCGGTAGGAGTCAGGCAGGCGAGGGTGCGTCCGTCACGGCTCGCCTGCAACTGCAACGCGATGTCGTGCACGGCCTGGTAGCAGCACTCGTTGCTGTCGAGATCCCAGCACGAGATGCCGCGAGAGCCGCCGGAGGAGAGCAACAGACCGGGATCGCCGACGTCGAACTGCAGGCTCCAGACCGTGCCGGCGTGGGCCGGGATCGTCACCGTCGCCTCGCCGGGGCCGCGGACGTAGATGCCGCCCTGCCAGGTGCCGACGGCGACGCGGTCGGCGTCCGGTGACAGCGCGACGGCCGAGAACGTGGTCGGCACCCCGGTCGGCAGCACGGCATCGAACACGATGTCGGAGTGGCCTCCGTTCGCGAGGTCGAAGACGCGAACGAGCGCACCGGTGCGACCTATCGCGGCCAATGCCCGACCGTTCTCCGCGTAGCAGATGCGGATCAGACGGTTGCCGGCGAACTCGTGCTCGCCGCGGCGGCGCCCGTCGACAGTGTCATGGCGTCGGATGCGGTCCCTGCCGACGATGACGGCGACCTCGGTGCCATCCGGCGAGAAGCAGCAGGCCGCGCCCATCGGATCCTGCTCGGGACCTTCGGTGGCGAAGCGCAGCGCGCCCGAGGCGGTCTCGAACACCTGCATCCCGGGCGGTTGGGTCGTGGTCACGGCGACGAGGCTGCCGGTCGGGTCGAGGGCCAGGCGTCCGACCAGGTCGGCTCCGAAGCGACCGACGATGCCGCCGCCATCGACGTCGTGGATCACGATCCGCCCCTCGACGATCGTCGCGGCGCGATGCCCGTCGGCCGACAACGCCACGCTCACGGAGCCGTCGAGGCGACGCCGGTCCGGGCCGCCGACATCGACGAGGCCGAGCCCCGAGACGATCCCGGTCGTCACCAGGCGTCGCGCCGTCGGGGCGAACGCGAAAGATGAGATGCCGCGCAGCGCGACCGGATCGATGCGCGGCCCCTGGGCGCTGATGTGCTCGGTGCGCCACCAGCCGCCCGCGAACAGCGAGCCGTCGCGATCGCGCGCGAGCTGGCGGAGGGTGCCGTTCCGCGTCGGCCAGATGCCGTTTCGGGTCGCGTCGGCGAAGTCGAAGTAGCGCAGCTGATGGTCCGTGCCACCGACCCACAGGTCGGTGTCGCTGCTGCCGAACGCGAGCGCCGTCGCGTCGTGATTGCCGAGCGCCAGACGGATGTCCCAGCTGCCGTCCAGCGCCCGGGCGCGCACGCCGCCGTTGCGATGGGCGGAAGCGATACCGTCGCCGCTCGGGCGCACGGCGAGCGCCGTGACCCCGTGCTCGTGCTCGAGCAGCAGGCGCGGTGTGGCGCGGCAGTCCGCCCACCACAGCACCCGACCGTCGTCACCGCCGGTCGCGAAGCCGAGATCGTCGGGCGCCAGCGCGATCGCGCGCAGGTTGCCGGTGTGCGCGGCGACGCGACGCAGCTCGCTGCGCGCGACCAGGTCGTAGACGACGAGCTGCCCATTGCCGTCACCCGCGATGGCCCAGTCGCCTGCGGTCGGCGCGGCGACGCTGACCAGGGGCGGGCCGCTCGATCCGAGCTCGGCGCGCAGCGCGAGGGTCTCGCCGTCGCGCAGCTGCAGCCGGCCATCGGCGCCGCCGAGCAGCACGCCGTCGACCCGCGGCGCGAAGGCCACCGGACGATTGTTCTCGTGGATCGGAACGGTGATCAGGTAGGGATCGCGTTCGGCCAGCTCGAGCAACGCCCAACTCGTCGCGCGCGGCATGTTGCCGAGCAGGTGTGAGCGCCACAGCGCGTCGCTGGCATCGGTCGAGTTCTCGAGCTGCAGCGACTGTCGCGCATTGCGGAGCTCCCGGCGATCGAGCTCGGCCTGCAGCCGCCCGGAGCTGGCATCGGCGCGCCGCCGCGCCGACTCCGCCTGCGCCCACAGGCTGGTGGCGATGATGGCACCGGATATCAGGGCCAGCAGCAGCGCCGCGATGGCGGCGGTCAGCGACCGGTTGCGCGCCACCCACTTGCGCAGCTCGGAGAACCGACCGGTCGCATAGGCGCGGACGACCCGCAGCTCGAGGTAGGCGCGCAGGTCGTCGGCGAGCGCGTTGACGTCGGCATAGCGATCGATCGGCGCGCGGGCCATGGCGCGTTCGCAGATGGCGCGCAGCTCCGCCGGCGAATCGTCATCGAGGGGCGCTGGTGGGCCGGCGCGGACGCGCGCGAGCACCTCGTCTGCCACCGGCGACGAGCCGGTCGGCACATAGGGCGTGTGGCCGGCGAGCAGGTGATGGAGCATGGCCCCGATCGCGTAGACGTCGACCGCCGGTGAGCTCGCGCCCGGCTCGCCGTTCGCCTGCTCGGGTGCCATGTAGGCGGGCGTCCCGACCACGTCGCCGGTCCGGGTCAACAACGCCGAGCCGCGGTCCGCGTCGACGATCTGCGCGCGCAGCGTGTCCATCGCCGCCGTTGCGGCGGCCGCCGCTTCGCCGTCGGGCCCCACGTCCTGCCCGCGGACGCTGGCGAGCCCCCAGTCCATCACGTAGGTCTTGCCGAACGGACCGCACATGATGTTGGC
>JAGQRA010000613.1 GCA_020425885.1 Planctomycetota bacterium
GACGATGGCCGCGGACCGGGCGACCTTCAACATCGTCAGCGCCAACATGTCGTACTCGGCCTCGTCGGACCCGCTCGACGTGTCGCAGCAGGCGATCGACTCCGCGGCGCTGAACGCCGACGTCACGTGCTGCGTCGCGGCCGGCAACAGCGGCTCGTCGACGATCTACAGCTGCGGCGCCGCCAACGCGCTGGCCGTCGCGGCACTCAATGCCAACACGCACACCGTCGCCTCGTTCAGTTCGCGCGGTCCGTTGAATGGCGATCCCGGTCGCTTCTATCCCGACATCGCCGCCTGCGGCGTCAGCACGGTCATGGCCAGGCGGGACAACGAGACGAGCAACTACACCGACTCGGGCACCTCGATGGCCTCGCCGCAGGTGGCCGGCGCCGCCGCGCAGCTGCGGGCCAGGTTTCCGTCGATGACCGGACTGGAGGCGAAGGCGGTGTTGCTGGCCTCGTGCCTGGATATCTCGACGCAGAATGCGGGCCTCAACCGCAACGCCTTCGGCATGGGAATGCTGCGCAACGACCGCGCGCACGACCTCGCCCTCGCCGGCGACCTCGGCAGCGGTTCCGTCGTCACCTCGTCGCCGACCCTGCTGCCCGGCTTCCCGGTCGTCGTCGGCCACAGCTACAGCGCGGCCATCGCCTGGCACCGGCTCGACCTGAATTCGACCGCGTGGTCGAACCTCGATCTCGAGGTGCTGGATCAGAACGGCACCGTGATCGGCCAGTCGTCGACGTCGCGCAACCTCTACGAGGTCGCCAGCTTCACCGCCAACTTCACGGGCACGGTGCTGCTGCGCGTGACCGCACTCTCGGTCGGCGGTGGCAGTTCGCAACCGTTCGCGTGGGCGGGGACCGAGATTCCGCCGATCCCGGTGACGGGTACCGCGGTCGGCTACGGGGTCGGCTGCAGCCCGTTGTGCGCGACGATCAACAGCTCCGGTGGGACTCTCGTTCCGGTCACGCTGTCGGTCGAGTTCGCCTACGACATGGTCGCCGCCTCGGCGACCGTGCTCAACGCGGTCGACGTGTTCACGTCGTCGCGGCTCGCGACTTCGACCGCTGCCGTCGTGACGATCTACCGCAGCGTCGGCGGCGCCATCAGTCAGAGCTCCACGGCCGTCGCCGCCTGTACGGTCGGGACGACACCGGGCTGGTATCGGGCGACCTTCGCATCTCCGGTGCAGATCCCGGCGGGTCCGTTCTGGATCGGGATCGACTATCGCAACAACAACACGAACTACTCGAACCTGTCGACCGGGACCGTGGTCGGTGGCTATCAGCGTCCGACCCTGCTGAGCGGCCCCTGGACGCGATCGGCACTCACGGTTCGCCCGGGCTTCCGTCTCCTCTGTGAGAGTCCTGTCGGCGTCGGCGTGCCCCGTTTGTCTGTTGTCGGGACCCCGCGTACCGGCCAGACGACCAATCTGGACCTGTCCGGGGCGCTGCCGTCCAGCGCCGCGTTCCTCGCCATCGGTTTCTCCTCGACCAACTGGTCCGGTGGGGCGTTGCCGTACCCGCTAGAGCCGCTCGGTGCGCCGGGCTGTTCGGTGCTGACCAGCGCCGACAGCAGGCAATTGCTCGTCATCGACGCGCTGGGCGCCGCGCACGGCAGCCTGTCGATCCCGAACAACCCGGTCTTCGTGCACCTGCAGCTGTACGCCCAGTACATCGTGCTGCATCCGACCGCGAACTCGCTCGGCATGGTCGTCACCGCCGGTTCGCATCTGTCGGTCGGCAACTAAGCCGACAGGCGGCGGGCCGGGCGCCGCCATGCTCCGGTCTGCCAGATTCGGCAACCGATGCCGGGCGAAGCTCCCAAGTCAGGGAGGTATGCTCGATGCTGTCGGGCGCAACGACGCCCCGCCTTGATGCGGGGCGATGGCACGTCCCCGTGAAGGGATGTAAGATGTGGCTTGGAGCGGTACTCGGCCGATTCGGCCCGGTGCCAGAATCTGCTCCGTGTGCCCCCTCACACCAGACGGCGGAATGTCCGCCCTCCAATCGCTGCTCCGTTCCAAAGACTCTCTGCCATGAGAAACATCACACTTGCCGCGTCCTTCGCCTTCACCGTGTTGGCGGTCTCCGCCACCGCGCAGAACAACTTCCTCGGTCGCACCAAGTACTTCAGTGCAACCTGGGCCGGCTACGTTCCCGGCGGCTCGCTTGCCGCGGGCGGCGACGCGCTGGACACGATCGCTGCTGGCGAGTTGACCGACTTCGGCATCGACAACGCCACCGCCATCAACCAGCAGTTCATCACCGGCATGCAGTTCGTCCTGCAGGACCAGAACGCCGCGACCTCGCACACGTTCTACCTGGTCGGCTACCCCGAGAGTCTGACGACTCCCGACACGCCCGACGTCGCCACGCCGTTCATGAACGTCGGCCCCTATGCCTCGCCGACCATCGCCGCCGGTGGTATCGCCGCCTGGATCTTCACGGTGGCCTTCACGACGCCAATGCAGGCGCCGCGCGAGCGCAGCGCCTTCGTCGGCATGAACCTGCCGTCGGCGACCGCGACGACGGACATCCTGCTCAACCAGTTCATCGACGATGACACCACCAACCTCAACGGGCCGGGCAACACGCCGATCTACAGCCAGCCCGGGCAGTCGTACGCCGTCAACTACCCCGGCGGTGGTCTGCCGAGCAGCCATCGTCTCGGCGTCAGCGCGACGGTCATCACCTTCGGCACCCGTCCCGCCTCGATCTATGTCGACCTGCAGGTCAAGGGGCCCGGTGGCCACGCGCTGACCTTCAGCAACGAGACCGAGAACCCGGCGGTCGTCGGCGCCGCCTCGGCCGTGACCACGCCGCACACCGCGTTCTACCCGGACGCGGTCGACCACAATGCCGCGACGCCGGCGCGAGCCGACGGTGCCGGCTACCTCTACACCGACAACGCCTTCGTCACCGGCGACATCGTCGCGCTGCTGGCTGCGTTCAACCTCAACCCGCTGAACGTCGGCACCCCGCTGCCGCTGTCGAGCTTCCTCGGCGGCAGCACCGGCAACGCCTGCCTCGACCTCGCAGTGAACGTGCCGATCGCGCTCCTCTTCGCCCCGACCTCGACTGGCACGGGCACCCCGCCCGCGCAGTACTTCGAGACCACGTTCGCGATGCCGGCTTGGGCTGCCACGCAGGGCTTCCAGGTCGTCTTCCAGGGGCTGACCCTGGCCTCCGCGAGCGGCGTCGTCCGCGGCGGTCCGTGCTCGGTCCAGACCTTCTGATCATCTGTCATCGATGAACGACTCGGGTCGGTCCAGTGCGGTCTTCCTGGTGCTGACCCTGTTGCTCCTCGGGGGCGCCGGGCTGTCGGCCTGGGTACTCCTGGCGCGTGACAGCGCGCAGGACCTTCCGATCGTCGACCCGGCGCCGGCGAACGGCGCTGCGGGCCAGACGCCCGTCGTGCCGCCGGTGACCGCAGGTGCTGAGGTCGCGAGCGAGCATCAGGCCGAGAATGCGTCGGCGGCGCCGACGATGCTCGAGCTGCCCGATGGCACGGCGATGCCCAACCTCAACGGCGTCAAGATCAAGGTCAACTTCCTGTGGCCCCAGGACC
>JAGQRA010000614.1 GCA_020425885.1 Planctomycetota bacterium
AGGAGCCGTGGCAGAAGGCCAACCCGGTCTGCATCGCCAACACGGTCGACAAGGCCAAGCTCGCGAAGCTGCGGATCTACTTCGACGCCGGCAGCGAGGACCGCTACGGGTTCCAGGAGGGCAACGCGTTGCTGCACGAGGTGCTGAAGAAGCGCGGGGTGGAGCACACCTGGCGGCTGATCGAGGGAGGCGGCCACTCGTGGGGCAACAACTTCCAGGACGCGACGCTGCCGGCGTCCTTCGCGTTCGTCGGCGCGATGTTCCGCGACGCCGTCGCACCGCAGGAGAAGGCCCCCGAGAAGGGCGCTGCGGAGAAGGGGCCCGCGGAGAAGCCCGCCGGCGGCCGCTGACCCGGCCGCCGTCTCGAACTGCGATTTCCCGGGAGCGGGATCAAATCGCGACGCATCCCGGCCGATCTGCTCCACTAGTGGAGGCGGCGCCGCCGCGGAACGAGTGTCCGTCGGGCGCCGGGTCAGGATGTACAGCCTCGAACACCGTGTCAGGGTCTTCGTCTTCCAGGTGCTCGACCGGCGCGTCGAGTTCCTGCTGCTGCGGCACAAGCCCGCCGAGGAATGGCCGCTCGGACCGGTCGTCGGGCCGGTGACTCCCGGCGAGAAGATCGAGGACGCGATCCGGCGCGAGGTCCTCGCCGAGACCGGCCTGCGGCGGCCCGTGCACCTGCTCGAACTGACCAAGCCGCAAAAGGAGCTGTTCGGCGACCTCGGCGTCGTCGAATGGCCGTACGCCTGGCAGGCAGGTACTCCGAGTGAGCCGGTGCACGACCTGCATCCCGGCCCGATGATCGGCGAACTGCACTGGATGCCGTTCGACGCGGCGTTTCACGAGCTGGAGAGTGACGCGGACCGCGAGGCGCTGGTGCGCCTGCAGGTCAGCCTGCAATAATCCCGCGCGCTTTCCCGCAGTTCGCCGTATACCGAACCCCCTGCCCGACGCCCCGGCTGGCCACTCGCCCCGGGCACGCCCCTCCGACCGACCCATGACCGACGACTCCAAGAGCGCCGATCCACAGACGAACGGCTCGACCGAAACCCTCGCCGACGGCCGCCTGCCGAGCTCGCAGATGCGCAGCTACGCGATGCTGACCCCTGAGCTGAAGCAGCTCTACATGGGGTTCTACAAGGCGACCTACGGCAAGACGAAGCTCGACCTGAAGACGAAGGAGTTCATCGCCATCGCCGCCGCATTGACTTCGGGCTGCAAGGGCTGTCTCGAAGGGCACCTGAAGAAGGCGAAGCGCGAAGGCGCGACCAGCGACGAGATCGCCGAGGTGATCGCGATCACGCTCGGGGTCAACGCAGCCACGATCGTCGATCGATCGGACATCGCCAACTACCACCTGGGCGGGCTGTTCGACAAGCCTGAGTAGGGCGCAGGGAAAACGAACCAAACCGGGCGGCGTGCACGCCCGTTGAGTTTCGCAGGATGTTCGACCAGCGCAGCAACCCGATCCGACTCGACCTCCCGCCCTGGGTCCGTGCGCTCGTCGGGTGCTCGCTCGCGGTGATCGTCTATGTCGCCATCTACATGGCGGTGAAAGGCGTCGAGACGCCAGCCGGCACCGACGAGGTCGTCGAGGCGGTGGTCCCCGTTCCCGAGCTGGATGCGCAGTTGCTCGCGGAGGTCCGTGACGAGAGCCGCACCGACCGGCTGCTCATCGAGAAGCGGCCGCTCGAGCACCTGCTGGCGAAGGCGATCAACGTCGGGCCGACGATCGCCGCCGCGCTCGAGATGCCCGAGGAGCCGGTCCCGGTCTCCGAGCTGCGCGCCGACGTCTCGAAGTGGCGGTTCCGCTGGCTGTGGTTCGAGGGCAGGTTGACCCAGCTGTCAGCGGGCAGACCCGGAAACCCGATCGACGGCTACGAGATCCACGAGGCGACCGTGGAGCTGGAGGGCGGCGACCACGTGATGACCGCGTTCTCCGTGCGCCCCCGCGAGAGCCTCGAAGTCGGCGACTGGGTCCGCGTCGAGGGCTACTTGATGAAGCTGTGGGACCCCACCTATCCGGTCCCGCTCGAACGCGTCCCGATGCTCGTCGGCCGCACCTTGCAACCCGACTACGTCGATTGGCCGCCGGTGACGGAGCTCGACCCCACGATCCTGGCGCAGGTCGACGACGACGCGTTCGACCCGCGCAGCCAGGCCTCGCGCGACATCGAGGACGACCAGTGCGACGCCCTCTGGCACCTCGGCGCGTATGTGCGCGACACGGCCGATCAACGCTCGTTCGCCGACTGGCCGAGGATCGGCGTGCTCGATCTCGGGGACGTCTACGACGAGCTCGTCGCCGACAAGGTCGAACGCGGCCGACCGATGCGCATCTTCGGGACCCTGCGCCGACGCCGCACGATCGCTGCACCGCCGAACCCGGCGAATATCAAGTTCTGGACGTCGGTGCTCATCGAGGCGCATCAGTTCGACGGCCGCGTCATCCC
>JAGQRA010000615.1 GCA_020425885.1 Planctomycetota bacterium
AGCAGCCAGCGCGCATCGGCCTCGGCAGCCTCGAGGTCGACGCCGAGGCGCGCTCTGAAGGTGCACGCCGCGATCACGGTGAGCTGGCCGAGCATTCCCGGCAGCTGGCCGGCGCGTTCGAGCGCGGCACGGTTGATCAAGGCCTGTTCGAGGGCGCCGGCGTCATCGCCGTGGTCGCGCAGTGCCTGGGCCAGCCGGAAGCGTACGGTGTGGATCTGCGCGTCGTCCGGACCGAGGTGCTCTTCGAGCCACGACACGGTCGGACGCAGCAACGCGATGGCCCGCTCGAGCTCGAAGGTCGCCGCCAGGGCGATGCCCAACGTCTCCACGAGCCGCGCCTGGGCCATACCCGTGGCGGACCATTCGATCGCATCGACGTCGAGATGCCGTTCGATGATCGCGATCGCCTCCTCGGGCTGCTGGCCGTCGATGGCCATGACGGCAAGTCCGTTGACCGCTTGCAGGACCGCGGCGTTGGTTTCCATGTGCGGCGTCGTTCCGTCGCGAATCACGGTCTGGAATCGAGCCGCGGCGGTGGCGGGATCTTGCATTCGACGGGCGAGCTCACCGTCGTTGGCCACCGCCTGCAAGGTGACCCAGTGTGACTCACCGAAGGTCTTCCGCAGCGCGGGGAGCAGCGATTTCGAGATGGCGGCCGACTCCTCGAGGGCGCCCTGTTGGAGCCGCATCGCGAACTGCTCGCTGCGAATGCGGAGGAACGCCGGGTGCTCGTCGGCGTGACCGGCCGCCTGCAACGCCGTCAACGCCGAGTTCAGCTGCTGCTCGGCCGCGGCGAAGTCGCCTTCCGCCATCGACAGTCGGGCTCGGACGGCGGCTTCGTGGCAGAGCTGCTTCAACGTGTGCGGCCGCGCATCAGGAGCCTCGGCCCCGCTGCGATCGGACCGGCCAAGGAGCGCTCGCGCCGCCTTCAGGTCGTGGCGCTGAAGCAGCAGGTCCGCCAGCAGGACTCGCGTCGAGACCGCCTGCTCGACGGTCGCGATCGCCAACGCCTGCCGCAGCAGGGTCTCGGCGCGCGCCAGCTCACCGGCGCTCCACAGCCATTGCGCGAACGCCAGCGTGGCCGGGAAGGTGACCGCTCCGTCAGCAACTCCATCGTCGGTCGCGATCGAGTACGCCTGCTCGAGGTTGCTGCGCGCGGCCTCGAGTTCGCCGAGGCTCAGCAGCACCCGACCCTGCATGATCCGGAGCCGGGCCTGAGTCGAAGGGTCGTCGATGGCTGCGGTGCCGAGGCTCTTGTCGAGCGTGTCGATCAGCACCGCGCCCAGGCGACGGTCGATCAGGTAGGCATCGAGCTCGAGGGCCCCGACGAAGGACTCGAGCAGTCCCGTGACCCGATCCCGTTCCTCGGCGTGCTGTCCGCTTGCCATCACGGTGCGGATGAACAGCGTCGTGATGAGGACGGCACCGGCGAGCAGGGCGACGGCCCGCCGATGGCGCCAGACGAAGCGCATGAGCGCCTCGGAGAACGAGCCGGGTCCGGCCGAGGTCGGTTCGCCCCGGCTCGCCCGCCGCACATCCGCCGCCAGTTCGGAAACCGAGGCGTAGCGGTCTTCGCGTTCAGGTTCGCAGGCCTTGCGGATGACCCACTCGAAGCCGTGCGGCAGTTCCTTGCGGGCGGCTCTGGCGATGGCATTGGCCATCGCCGCGTTGCGACCGGGGGACCATATCGGCGTCACCTCGTCGGCCAACGGCACCTCGCCGGTCATCAGCTCGAACAGCACGACGCCGAGCGAGTAGACGTCGGTGCGCGTGTCGACCGCGGTGGGATCGGTCACACTCTCCGGGCTCATGTAGGCCGGTGTGCCGATGATCTCCTGCGTCGACCTGCCGGCCGCGAGGGATGCATCCAGCGCGCGGCCGATGCCGAAGTCGATGATGCGAACGCGGCCCTCCGAGTCCACGAGCACGTTGCTCGGTTTGAGGTCGAGATGCAGCACGGCCTTCTGATGCCCGTGTTGCACTGCCGCGCAGACCTGCAGGAACAGCTCGATGCGCGCCCTTGCCGACAGCCCGTGTCGGCGCGCGTGGGTGACGATGTCGCAGGCGCCGTCGACGAGTTCCATGGCGAAGAACGGCAGTTGCCGCTCGCCGGATCGAACGACACCGGCGGTGTGGATCTGGGCGATGCCGGGGTGCTGGAGCCGGGCCAGCAGTTCCTGCTCGCGTTCGAACCGTTGCCTCGCCCGCTCGGACAGCGGGCCGTAGGCCAGGAACTTGACGGCGACCGGGCGCGGTGGTTGCAGCTGTCGCGCGGCCCACACCACGCTCATCCCGCCGACCCCGATCTGCCGCTCGAGGTCGAAGCCGTCGATCTGCAGGTCGCGCGTCAACTCGGCGCCGAGGGTGGCCGCGACCTCGCCGCGCGTCGGGAATCGGCCCGGGCCGGAAGTGCGCGTCTCGAGCAGCCAGGCCATGGCCCGTCGCCGCAATTCGGGATCGTCACAGTGACGTTCGAGGAAACCAAGCTGCTGTGCTTCGGGCTGTTGCAGCGTCGAGTCGAGCAGCCGCTGCAGTTCGGGGGGCAGATCGGATGACATTCAGGCCTCCTCGTGATCCGCGAGCGCCCGTTCGAGCGCCGGCCGCGCCACGCTCCACAACCGGTCGACCTGACGCCGCGTCAGGCCCATGAGCTGGCCGACCTCTTCGTGGGTCAACCAGAGGAAGATCCGCAGCTCGGCCACCCTGGCGCTGGCAGGAGCATTGGCCGCGAGCGCGGACAGCGCTTCCTCCACGGCCATGACGTCGATGTGGCGCGACTCGTAGAGGGCGTCGATCTGCTCGAGTTCGATGCGCAGTCCGTCAGGCGAACGCTTGCGGGCGCTCCGTCGGCGACGGGCATCGATCAGCAGGCGCCGCATCGCGGTCGCGGCGGCCGCATAGAAATGTCCGCGACTGGGCCAACGGTACCCTTCGGTGCGTGGCAGCCGCAGCCAGAGATCGTGGACGAGATCGGTGGGCGTCGAGGTGTTGTGGCCGCCGGACCTGGCCACGGCCGACCGCGCGATCTTGCGCAGCTCGGAGTGCACGAGGGCGAACACGGCATTGTCGGTGCTGGCCGTTCCTGCCTGCCAGCGTCTGAGGACATCCGTCACGGGCAGGTCGATCAGCGAGCCCTGTTCGTCTGGTGGCTGGGTCATGAGGTTCGGACGCGGCGTCGACCCGGTCCTCACGAAGAGTCGAGGCCTGGGCCTGCGAGACGACTTCCGCGGGCAGATGGTATCACCGACCAGGCCGGCGCTGCCCCGGGCTCTGCAGAACTCGACGACGAGCCGGTGCATCACGGCGAGCGGTGATGACGTCCCTCGCCAAGCCCTGGCGGCGAAGCCGGCAGGCGGAAGCATGCGCACGGCGGGCACCAGCCGTCCGGGGATTCCTGGTCAGGGCCGAATGCCATGCCATGCAATGTCGAGTGGTTGGCGACGCCGCGCGAACAGTAGGATGCTGCCCTTTCAGGCGCTGGAGTCGCCGAACGCCCGGAGGCGATCGCCACCCAGCGTGACGTCCGTTTCCAAGGGAGACGAGGACACACGAGATGCAGCTACTCTCCGCAGCGTGCCCGCACCCCTGGATCGCAAAGGTGCTCGTGCTGCTCGCTACCTTCGGCGCCTCCGGATCCGCTTCGGCGCAGGACGAAGATTTGCATGCCCTGGGTGGTGAGTGGCGCTACGTCGCGGATCTCACCGAGGGCAAGCCGATCGAGAAGCACGGCCCACCCATGAGCATCAGTTTCGGGTTCCGCTTCGCAGAGGGTGCGGTCATCATGATCCGCGCTCGCCGCGAAGAGCGCATTCCGATCGACGGCTCGGTCCATGAGGTCCCGTCGACGAGTGCGGCGGGCTCGGTCTCGCGCTGCAGCGGAACGTGGCAGGACGGGGTCCTCGTGTACGACATGGAGAGCGTGCGTACGCCGAGCAACGAGCGGACCCTGCTGATCCGGAGGAAGTTCCGCCCCACACCCGAGGGCCTTGAAGTACGCGTTGCCACCGATGGCGGGACGGAGATGGTGGCGCTCTACCGCCATCTCGAGGACATCGAACCGGCCACACCGATCAAGGGGGCGATGAGCGACCTGGCGTGGCTGGCCGGCGCTTGGGTCGGAACGCGGAACGGACGGTCGATCGAAGAGCGATGGTCGCCGCCTCTTGGCGGCGCCATGCTCGGCGTGTCCCGCACGGTACGGCGGGACAAGATGACCGGATTCGAGTACCTGCGCATCGTCGAACGCGATGGCAGCCTCGTCTACATCGCCCAACCCGGCGGCAACCCGCCGACCGAGTTCGTGCTCACCGAACTCGAGAAGGGTCGCGCCGTCTTCAAGAACCCACTCCACAGCTTCCCGCAGAGGATCGTGTACGAGATCACGAAGGGGGGTGGCCTGACCGCCAGGATCGGCTTCGCCAATGGCGGCGACTACGAGCCCTTCGAGTTCGAGCGCGAGGCCCGGTAGCCGACCGATCTGCCGGGCCTACTGCAGACCCAGCCCAGCCGCCGTGAACGCGGCGAGGGTCGGCGCGACCAGGACCTGAGCGTGCTCGTTGGGGTGCATGTCGGCGGGGCTGACCCAGAGCGATTCCTGCGGCTCGTTCGCCAGCGTCGGCAGCAGGTCGAGGCAGGCGATGCCCTCGGTCCTGCAGAACTCGACGACGAGCCGGTGCATCTTCGCGAACGGATAGAACCGTCCCTCGCCGAGTCCCTGAAGCAAGGGCCAGACCACGACTGCCGGCACCGCGCCGTGCTGCCTGCACCAGTCGCGGATGCCGAGCAGCGCGCGCTGTGGCGTGCCGCCGACCCAGTACACATCCGGCGTCTCGTGCTTGTTGCGATACCAGAGGTGATCGGCCGGCAGCGCCATCAGCTCCCCCACCCAGTCGCGCTCGGGGTCGAGGTCGAGCGCGTCGGCCGCGGCGAGTCCGCGAAACAGATCGCGCAGCAGACGTGAGTTCATCCACCAGCTGCGATCCGTTGCCGGCAGGTCCGTGTCGGGCAGTGCCGCCGTCCGGTAGTGGCCGAGCTTGCCGTTGCTGACGAACAGATCGTTGAGGCACAGCGATACCAGCACCAGATCGGGCCCGAAGCGGCCGTGGCGGTGGCGCAGCGCCAGTTCGTATTCGTCGACGTAGGCCGATCCGGTGCCGCCACAGTTCACGACCTGGACCTCGGGCCACCGCGCGCGCAATTCGGCCTCGATCAGCACCGGCCAGTTGTGCTGCTGCCGCACCCCCCACCCCAGCGTGAACGAATCGCCGAGGCAGACGACCCTCTTGGTGCCCGCGGGCTTCGCCAGCGTCAGGTCGTCGCGATCGCGCAGGCCGTAGCGATTGAAGCGGTACTCGACGCAGCCATCGGCGTCGAAGTACGGCTGTTGCGGCCCGCGGTAGCAGATGAAGAACTTCGATCCGGGCTTCCAGGTGACGTTGCCGAGGAGGTTGTCGCGCGGCATCGCGTAGCCGGTGCCGAACCACTCGCTGTCGGCGCCGATGGCCGGCGTGGTTTGGAGGCCAGGCGGCAGCACGGGGTTCGGCCACGGCACCTGGATCTGCATCCGGAACTTCAGGTCCTCCTCGGCAGTCGGGTGATCCGGGACGACGTCGCGGGCCGCGGAACGGAAGTGCATGATCGCCGGCTCCTCCCTTCGCATGGCCCGGTAGGCGACCTCGGCGAGGCCGAACACGACGACCGTCGTCACGCCGAACAGCAGCAGTCGTTTCGCGTTTTTGGACATCGTGTTCGACGGTGTTGTTGGCAGCATACTTGGCCGAGCTATCCTTCTCGCCCCCCATGCCCACCTACGTCCTCGGCATCTCCGCGTTCTATCACGACTCCGCCGCAGCCCTGCTGCGCGACGGCGAGATCGTCGCGGCGGTCCAGGAAGAGCGCTTCACGCGCAAGAAGCACGACCCGGGCTACCCCGCCAATGGCGTGCAGTACTGCCTCGAGCAGGCCGGCATCACGGCCAGGGACCTCGACTTCGTCGCGTTCTATGACAAGCCGATCCTGAAGTTCCACCGCCTGATCGAGACCTACCTGTCGTTCGCGCCGGTGGGCCTGAAGTCGTTCAGCAAGGCGGTGCCGATGTGGCTCGGCAGCAAGCTCCACATGAAGCGGCTCCTGACCAAGAGCCTCGGCTGCAAGCCGAAGAACCGCTACGTCTTCCCGGAGCACCACGAGAGCCACGCCGCGTCGGCGTTCTTCCCGTCGCCGTTCGAGGACGCCGCGATCGTGACGATGGACGGCGTCGGCGAATGGGCGACGACCTCGGTCGGCGTCGGCGAGGGCAACAAG
>JAGQRA010000078.1 GCA_020425885.1 Planctomycetota bacterium
AGGCCAGATGGAAGCGCTCGAGGTCGATCACGGCGTCGACGACGCGACGGAGGGCGGCGTTGCTCTCGACATGGAAATGCTCGCCCTCGAGATGCCATGCATCGCTCCAGTCGGAGCGTTCCTTCTCGACCGCTGCCAGCGGCAACCAACCGCCGTCGTGCGGCCAGTACCACTCGCCGCCGCGGCGACGATGACCCAACAGCGTATGCGCCCCATCATGATCGGGATCGCGCAGCACGAGGTCGAGCGCGATGAGCCGGGCCAGGTCCGGCAGCTCGTGGTCCGTGGCCCACTGCACCATGAACCAACGGTGCTTCAGGTTGTCCGGCAGCCGATCCAGCAGCGCGAAGAACTCGCGCACCCGATCGCGTACGGTGTCGATGCCGGTGATCTCGGCGAGCGGGACCGGCTGTCGCTTCCTGCCGACCTGCAACGTCAGGTTCCCGGGCTCGTAGCGCGACAGCACCCGGCCGCGCAGCGGTTCGCCGTGCTTCAACGTGACCACGTCACGTCGGTCGATCCCGTCCTGGGTGAGAACTGTGCCAGGACAGGAAGCCACCAGTGCCACCGACAGGAGTCGCGCCCGCCCCTGACTCACTCGCCGGCATCGATTGGGCCAGAACGCTCGCATTGCTTGTTCGGCAATCTACCACCTACCGCGTGAGAACGACGTGGGTGGCGCGATCCGAGGCCACGTGCTGCGTGCATTGATAGCCGAGGGCCATGGTATCGATGCCGGCGAGCAGGTTCTCACCGCGCCCGAGCAGCGCCGGCGCGATCACGAGGTGCAGCTCGTCGATCAGCCCGGCCGCGAGGTATTGGCGCACGGTGTCGACGCCGCCGCCGAGCCGGACGTCCTTGCCAGATGCCGCCTCGCGCGCGCGTTCCAGCGCGGCGTGGATGCCGTCGGTCACGAAATGGAACGTCGTGCCGCCCGCCATCGTGAGCGGCGCGCGGGCATGATGCGTCAGCACGAAGACCGGCACGTGGTAGGGCGGGTTGTCGCCCCACCAGCCCTGCCAACCGTCGTCGGTCCAGGCACCTCGCGACGGCGCGAACATGTTGCGGCCCATGATCCAGGCGCCGAGGTTGTCGAAGCCGCGCGCGGCGAAGTCGTCGTCGACGCCCTCGCGCCCGACCTCGTCACCGATCAGCGCACCGGCGAATTCGCCGGCCATCTTCTGGAACGTCTTGGTGCCGAACACCCACCGGTGCAACGCCATGCCGCCCTTGCCCATCGGATTCTCCAACGCCTGGTCGGGACCGGCACCGTAGCCATCGATGGAGATGCCGAACGCGTTCACGCGCAGTCTGGTCATCGACGCAGTCTCCCGGGCGCCTGCACTGCCTGCAATCATGGCGGCGACGATTCCCACCGCAGCGGGACCCGGAACCCAGACCTGCTCAGCGCCCTTCGCCTTCGGCCAGCAGTTCGGCGATCCTGGTCTGCAGTTCCTGGCCGCGCAGACCTCGGAAGCGGATGCGCCCGGCGCGATCGAGCAGGAAGGTCGACGGCCAGCCGGTAACGCCCCACGATTCCGGCAGCGACCCCGCCGTACCCTCGGGCCCGCACCAGACGTTGATCCAATCGAGTTGCTGCTCCCTGGCCATGGTCGCGGCCTTGTGCCGATCCTTGTCGGAGTTCACGCCGACGTAGGTGAACGGCTGCCCCGCGAACTGCTGCACGAGCGACCGCTCGTGTGGGATCTCCTCCCGGCACGGGCCTCACCAGAAGCCCCAGAACCTGATCAACGTCACCGTGCCGCGCGTGGCCGCCAGGTCGAAGTCGGCCCCATCGAGGGTCTCGCCGGCGAGCGCCGGTGCCGGCGCGCCGAGACGCGTCGCCTGCAGCCGCGCCGTCGCCCGCGCCATCATGGTTTCGACGCCCTCCGCCCAGTAGTCGTCGAGATCGGCCCGGCGTTCGCCGGCCAACTCGATCTGGCGCATGAACTCGTCGCGTTCGGCGTCGCGAAGCAGGTCGATGCCATCGAGATCCATGAAGATGCAGACCTTGCGCAACGGCACGATCGCCCTGACGAACGGCGTCGCGGCCTCGTCTTCGACGCGCTGCAACAATCGCAGCTTCCGGTCGGCCTCGGCGCGCAGCTCCGCACGGTCACGACAGAGCTGGCCCAGGTGGATGAGCATGATCGTCCACGCGTGCTCGTCGTCCCGCGCCACCGCGGAGAATCGCTCGAGCGTGCCTTCGAGCAGGTCACCGCTCTGCGCCACCGAACCGGCGCGCTGGCACGCATCGACGGCATAGAACAGCGGCAGCCACTGCAGGCGCGGCCGCGTCTGCGAGGCGGAGTAGGCCCAGGTGTCAGCGACGAAGGTGCCGAGCTCGGCATCGGACCAGCTCTCGACGGAACCGTTGTCCAGGCGCCGCCACAACGCGGTGCACTCCGGCGGCACACCCGTGCACGATGCGAACGACGCGATCAGCGCGACGAGCAGAAGAATGCGGGCATTCATCGGGTATCGCCGATCAGGCGGCACGCGTGAGGATCCGGGACGGTGCGTTTGGAATCTCATCGAACATGGATCTGCGGAGAGCTCGCCAACTCAGGTGGCGCGCAGCTGCGTGCCCCTTGACACGCGGCTGCTATGGGGTCGCCATGCGGCGAACGCTGTCGCCTCCCCGGGCATCACCGCACCGTCGAGTGGATCGTATTGGTGTAGCGCGGTGGCAGCACGGTGTACCAGTCGAGCCCGGCGGTCCAGAGGTCGAGGCCGATGAGGCCAGGAACCAAGGGTACCGCCAGCTGATTGGTGACGAGCGGGTCGTGACCCGTGCCGGGCATGGTGGCGAGCGCAAACGTGATCGCCGTTGGAACGTCGATACCGACGACGCCGTAGGGGCCGGTGTAGGATCCCGGCCGGAACGACGCAGCCAGAAACACACCATCACCGCGCGGCGCTTGAACTCGCACACCCCACTGGTTGCCGATGATCGGCGGCGACATCTCTTCGAGCCGCGGCAAGCGGAACGTAATGGGGGGTGGGTCGACGAGACCGATCAGGACCGGCGCTGCGCCGTAGGCCTCGAGGCGGATGACGCCAGCGTATGAATTCGGGACAGTGGGGATGGCGGTGGCTTGCACGAGTCCGCTGGAATGCACCGTGAGGCCGCCCAATCCCCGCAAGAGCAGCGAGCCACCCGAACCGACCGACGTCGACCACCCACCACTTGCACCGTTGGCCGACACTCTTCCGTACACGTCGATACGGCCGCCGGCCTCGAGGACGATGGTGCCGCCGCCACCGCCGCCCATCGACCTCAGCCCGGTCAAGCAGTTGCTGCCGAACAGCGTGCTGTAGAACGTAGTCTCACCACCCGGGCTGCCGCCGATCAACGAGAACGGGACGGCCTGCCCCCAATTGCCCACGTGGATGCCGTTCCCAGGGGTGACCGATGTCCCGTAACAGCCAATCCCGTAGGCGACGCCGGGTGAACCGCTACCGGCGAGCGTGGCGCCGGGACCGCTGGTCGAGAAACTCGCGTCGACGTCGAGTTGGCCTCGAATGACCGCATCGCCGTCGCAGCGGATCTGCACCGGATGATCGCCGTTGAAGTTGACGCGCACGCCGGCCGGGATGTCGATCGACGAGAACGCGAACTGACCTTGCGTTGGGAGCGTGTACAGCGTGAGGTTGCTGGTCGGATTCAGTACCGGGTGCTGTGCCGCGACTACGCAGGCAAACAGCGGAATGGAGAGTAGGCGCACGGTTCCTCCATGAGCGAGTCGCGGGATCCTGGCATCGACAGAAGGGCCATGGAAACGGATTGAGCCAACCCTTCGCATACCCGTCTTCAACTGCTGCAGACCAGCGCCGCACCACCCAGCGCACTGCGCCCCCTGCAGCCTACCCCCCATCGGATCATCCATACGACCTGGCCGCAAGCCTCGCCCGGCATACCGACCCCGCGAAGCCCGGCTCCGGGGTTGCGCCGGCAACGACCGCTCAGAACAATGCTCGCCCCTCGGACCCGGTCGGCACACCGCCGTGACCGCCTCCGCACGTGGCACCGCTCCCGCACATGAAAGAACTCGTCATCCTCGGCGCCGGCAAGATCGGCCGCATGGTCTACCACCTCATGGCCACGACCGGCGACTACGACGTCCGCATCGGTGACGCCTTCGCGCCGGCCATCGAGACGATGCAGGCGAAGTACCCGAAGCTGAACGGCAAGGTCGTGGAGTTCGACGACGAGGGCAGCCTCGACGCGATCCTGCAGGGCGCCTGGGCGGTGATCAGCTGCGCGCCGTTCCACTGCAACCCGCTGATCGCGGCGCGGGCGAAGGTGCACGGCGTACACTACTTCGACCTGACCGAGGACGTCGCGGTGACGCAGCAGGTCAAGGAACTCGCCGAGGACAGCTCGACGCTGTTCGCGCCGCAGTGCGGCCTGGCGCCGGGCTTCATCACGATCGTGGCCAACCATCTGATGAAGTCGATGACCGCGGTCACCGATCTGCGGATGCGGGTCGGCGCGCTGCCGCGCTACCCGAGCAACCGGCTCAAGTACAACCTGACGTGGAGCACCGAGGGGCTGATCAACGAGTACTGCAACCCGTGCGAGGCGGTCGAGGGCGGCGAGCTGACGACGGTACCGCCGCTGACGCAGCTCGAGGGGCTGATGATCGACGGCGTCGAGTACGAGGCGTTCAACACCTCGGGCGGTCTCGGCACGATGGCGATCACGCTCAAGGACCGGGTCAAGAACGTCAACTACAAGACCATCCGCTACCCGGGCCACTGCGAGCTGATGAAGTTCCTGCTTCAGGACCTGCAGATGCAGGACAATCAGGATCAGCTGCGGGAGATCTTCGAGCGCTGCCTGCCGACGACGTTCCGCGACCAGATCGTGATCTTCGTCAGCGCCACCGGCAAGTTCCGTGGCCGCCTGACCGAGGGCACCTACGCCAAGACGATCTACCACCAGGAGATCGACGGCGAGAACTGGAGCGGCATCCAGATCACGACCGCGGCCGGCGTGACCGCGATCGTCGACCTGCTGCGCGAGGGCAGGATCCAGGACAAGGGCCTGCTGCGCATGGAAAGCGTCGACTACGAGGCGTTCCTGCACAACCGCTTCGGCCGCTACTACGCCTGAGCGAGCGCCGCGACCAGGGCGCGCAAGCTGCGTTCGATGGCGGCGGCGCGCTCTGAGGTAGGCGTTCGACTCGGCACGAACGGCCGCGAGTCGAACTCGCAGTGGCATCGACGCGCACCGGCAGCCAGAATCCCGCCCCATGTCCAAGACCCCGCTGCTGTGCGTGATGATGTTCCTCCAGTTCTTCATCTGGGGGAGTTGGTACGTGACCGCGCCGCGCGTGCTCGGACCGCTCGGCTTCGGCGGCCCCGAGTTCGGCTGGACCTACGCGGTCGGTCCGATCGCCGGCATGATCTCGCCGCTGTTCGTCGGCATGATCGTCGACCGCTTCTTCGCCAGCCAGCGGGTGCTCGGTCTGTTGCACCTGATCGGCGCGGCGGTGATGTGGTACGCGAGCACGCTGATGGTCGGCGAGGCCGCGGGGCCAGGCATGATCAACACCGTGTTCCTGGCCTACATGCTGTGCTACTTCCCGACGCTGTCCCTGACCAACACCGTCGCGCTGCACCAGTTCACCGATGCCGAGAAGGAGTTCCCGCGGGTGCGCGTGTTCGGCACCATCGGCTGGATCGTCGCCGGCCTCGTGCTGTCGACGATGGGCTGGGGCGCCTCGGTGCATATGTTCCACCTCTCCGCCGGCGCCGGCGTGCTGATGGGACTGTTCAGCTTCGTACTGCCGCACACGCCGCCGCCGGCCGCCGGCCAGCCGTTCTCGGCGACGCAGGCGCTCGGCCTCGACGCCCTGTCGCTGCTCAAGCAACCGGCGTTCCTGGTGTTCATGTTCTGCAGCTTCCTGATCTGCATCCCGCTGGCCTTCTACTACCAGATGGCCGAACGCACGCTCGGCGCCGGCTACGTCGAGGACACGCCGTTCAAGATGACCTTCGGCCAGATGTCCGAGATCTTCTTCATGGTGGTGATGCCGTTCTTCTTCCGCCGGCTCGGCGTCAAGTGGATGCTCGCCGTCGGCATGGCGGCGTGGGTGGTGCGCTACGGACTGTTCCATCTCGGCATGCCCGACGGCACCGTCTGGATGCTGCTGCTCGGCGTCGCGCTGCACGGCATCTGCTACGACTTCTTCTTCGTCACCGGCCAGATCTACACCGACCGCGTCGCGCCGCGCGAGCTGCGCGGTCAGGCCCAGGGCATGCTGGTGCTGTTCACGCTCGGCCTCGGCATGCTGATCGGCGCCCAGGTGGCGGGCGCCGTCGAGGCGTCCCACACCGACCAGGCCGCGATCGACGCCATCGACGCCCGCCTGCAACCGGTGCAGAGCGAGGCCGCCGCCATCGTCGAACGCCTCGGCGAGGCCGCCGCGGTCAACGATGCCCGCTGGCAGGAGCTGAACACACAGATCCAGACCGGCGGCATCGACAAGCTGCGCGCCATCGACTGGTCGGGCATCTGGCTGATCCCGTGCCTGCTCGCGCTCGGCGTGCTGATCCTGTTCGTCTTCACCTTCCGACCGGCGCGACGCGACGACGAGTGAACCAACGGAACCAACGGTGCCAGGACCAA
>JAGQRA010000616.1 GCA_020425885.1 Planctomycetota bacterium
GATGCCGCCCTCGTAGATCCAGCCCTTGCCGCCGCGCAACGGCAGGTTGCTCGTCGGCAACCCTTCCGAGGTCGACAGACCGCCGTTGTCCGAGGTGAAGACCACGATCGTGTCGTCGGCGAGACCGAGTTCGTCGAGCTTGTCGAGCACCCGCCCCACCGCCATGTCCATCGCCTCGACCATCGCCGCGTAGACGGCATGTCGCTGCAGCACCCGGACCCGACGCGGCTGGTCGGTCGGATAGACCTGCTCCTCCTCGGCGAATTCCCGTTCACCTTCCTGCCGCATCGCGGCGATCCGTTGCTCGTACTTCGCGACCAGATCCTCGCGCCCCATCAGCGGCGTGTGTACCGAGTAGAACGACAGGTAGGCGAAGAACGGCCGCTCGCGATTCCGCTCGATGAAGGCGCAGGTCTCGCCGGCGAGACGATCGGGCAGGTGCTCGCCGGGCGGACCGTCCTCGAGCCGCGGATTGCCGTAGGGCGAGAAGTAGCGCTTGCCGCCGTAGGGCCCGCCGCGCATCCAGCCGCCCTTGTTGACATCGAAGCCCTGATTCTCGGGCCAGAACTCCTCGCTCGGACCGAGGTGCCACTTGCCGGCGAAGAACGTCGCGTAGCCGTGGGCGCGCAACGCCTCGGCGATCGTCACCTCCTCGAGCGCCATGCGGTCGCCGAACTCGGCCGGCCTGAAGGTCGCCTCGCGCGTCCCCGAGAACCAGTTCGTCAGCCCGGCACGCGTCGGATAACGCCCGGTCATCAGGCTGTAGCGGGTCGGTGAGCACACCGGACACGCCGCGTAGCCGTCGGTGAAGCGCAGCCCGCTCGCCGCCAGCCGGTCGAGGTTCGGCGTATCGTAGAGCGCGTCAGGGTTGTCCGGCCGCACGTCCATGAAGCCGAGATCGTCGGCGAGCACGAACACGATGTTCGGCCGCCGCGCCGGCTCCGGCGCCGCTGCGCAACCAGCGACCAACGCCAACAGGATCGCAGCACCACGTCGGGTCATCGCGACAGGAGTACCGAACCCGCTTCCATTCTCCAGACCTGGAGTACCGAACCCGCTTCCTTTCTCCGGCCGCTACCTTCCGCCAGCCCTCTGCCGCCCAGCCGGGGCTGGAGAAACGGAGCGGGTTAGGTACTCCACGGTCGTCGGGTGGTGGCCGATGCGATGCGTCTGGATCTCGAGCCGGGCGTCGGCCGCGGCGGCGAACGGTCCCGAGTAGACCTGCCATGGGCCTCGGCCTTCGTCCTGCCCGGCCTCGAGGGTCCGATAGCCGATCGATGCGCCCGAGTCGGCGCACGCGATCGTGACGGTGACCCGTCCGTCCACTTCGATCCGGGTCGTGACCTCGGCCTTCGGGGTCGTGTGTTGCACGCCGTCGGGAGGCCAGAGCTTCTCCTGCACGAGCCGGGTCTCGGGCAGCACGAAGCCGAGGTCGCCGGTGTCCGCGATCCACGCATCGAGCTCGCGGCGCATGACGTCGATGCGCTGGCGATGCTCCGGCGCATCGATCAGGTTCTGGACTTCCCACGGATCGCTCGCGGAGTCGTAGAACTCCTCGGCCGGCCGGGTCTTCGCCGCCACCTGCCACTGCTCCGGGCGCTCGGCGCCGCGCTCGCGCAACGCGTACAGATCGGCCGTCATCGGCAGCCTCTCGCGGTAGGCATTGGCGATCAGGTAGGGCTGCTCGACGAGGTAGTTGCGCACGTAGCGGTAGCGGCCGTCGCTGACGCTGCGCGTCCGATCGTAGACCGCGTCGAAACGGTCGGCGTGCGCGAACGCGTAGTGGCGACCCTCACGCGCGTACGGGCCGAGGAACGGCACGCCGTCGAGGCGCGGATCGGGTTCGAGGCCGGCGAGCGATTGCATCGTCGGCCCGAAGTCGACGAACGAGACGACGCGTTCGTCGATCGTGCCGGCGCCGCGACCATCCGGGAAGCGCACCAGCAGCGGCACCCGCGTGCCGGTGTCGTAGCACGAGCGCTTGCCGCGCGGCAGGCCGACGCCGTGATCGCTGAAGAACACGACGATCGTCGATTCGAGCAGGCCGGCGTCCTCGAGTTCGCGCAGGTGGCGCCCGACCCAACCGTCCATCGCGGCGATGTTGTCGTAGGTCCGGGCCAAGGCATCGCGCACGGCAGGCGTATCGGGATAGAACGGCGGCAGCGGCACCATCGCCGGATCGACCGCGGCCGGCCGGCGGCGGCTGCCGGGAAAGGCCTGGCTCTCGTGCGTGCCGTTGTGATTGAACACGGCGAAGAACGGCTGCCCGTTCGCGCGATCACGCCAGTGCGCCTTGCCGCTCGACTGGTCCCACACCGTCACGGGCTCCTTGAACTGGTAGTCCTTCTTGCTGTTGTTGGTGCAGTAGTAGCCGACCGTTCGCAGCAGCTCCGGGAAGCAGCGCACGAACGGCGGCGGCACGCCCTCGTAGCCGGGGATGTCGCGGTAGGCCTCGGGGTTCTTCGCCACC
>JAGQRA010000079.1 GCA_020425885.1 Planctomycetota bacterium
CCCGGCGCAGGATGTAGACGACGCAATGGACCTGATGCTCGGCCGCCGCGATGGCCGCCTCGGCGGCGGCGAAGAACTCCTCACCGCCGGCAAGCCACCGCACCTGATTGCCACGGCACAGCCCGCCATCGTCGTCGAGCAACGCCGTCAACCCGGCCGCCTCGCCGATGAACTCGGCACCCGTGGCCCTCCCCTGTCGCGCCCGCGCCGTCCGCTTGCGGATGCGGCGCAGCTTGCGCAGCTGGATCGAGCGCGGCAGCAGGTAGTAGAGCAACAGCCCGAGCCAGGGCGCGATCAGGATCACGGCCATCCACAGCAGGCTGCTCGCCGTCGAACCGCCGCGAACGAGGATGTGGTAGACGAACAGGATCGACAGCAGGAAGCCGGCGGCGGCGAAGGCGAAGGCCGCAATCTGACTGACCGTGAGTGTCTCGGCAGCCTCGACTGCGGACAGCATCAGCGACGATCGCGTTCGCTCGCCTCGAAGTGCGCGACCACGAGCGGCAGGGACCGCCGTTCGACTGGTCCGTTCGACGAGCGCGCTTCGACGTCGAAGACGAAATAGAGACCGTAGGTCGGCTCGCGGTCGAACGGGGCATCGAGGCTGAACGTCGCCCGCCAGCCCTGCTTCACCGTGATGGCCTGCATCGACTCGTAGGGGGCGTAGTCCGGCCCGCCGAGCCCGGCGACGGCGCCCAGCGGTCGCTGCAGCACCTCACCGATCGAACCCCGGGCGCCGGTCGCCTGCACGCCCATGCGGATCTCGACGTCAGCGGCGGTCTCGTTCTCGATCGTGACCAGGATGCGTGCGGTCTCGCCCGACAGGTCGACCGTCACCGCGGCGCCGCGCAGACTGGTCTGCAGGTGCATCGCATCCACGGTGGTCCAGCCCGGAGCGACGCCGTCCGGGCGGAGGCGGTAGCCGTGCGCCGGCATCACCCGGCAGGCGCCGAGGGCGAGGCAACCGAGCAGGAGCGTTGCGAGTCGGGCCATGAAGAGTGGAGCCGATGGTCGGATTCGAACCGACGACCTACGCTTTACGAAAGCGTTGCTCTACCACTGAGCTACATCGGCGAGTGCGGTCGCAGATCGGGCCGCGAACAGTAGCGAGGCGTCGAACCGGGTTCCAGCATCAAGTCGCGCGGCCACACGACCATGGCAGAGTCGTGGACTGAAATGAAACGGCCGGTGGACAAGCCACCGGCCGCATTGCTTCGCGAGCGAGAAGAACCTAGCCGTCGCTCGAGGCACCGGCGATCCGGTGCAGCTTCGACTGCACCGCGGCCCGCTGCGTGGCGTCGAGCTTGGCCTTGCCGAGCGCGATCGCCGCGGCCAGGCGCAGTTCGACCGCACCGCCACCCTTGACTGCTTCTTCGAGCGCCGCGAAGGCGCCCTCGGGGCAGGTGCCGGAACGCTGCAGGATCCGACCGAGGGCGTCCGCCGACGCGACCTTCAAGGCATCGCTGCCGGACTGCAGCGCGCCGACCAGGGCGTCGATCTGCGAGGCGTCGCCGGCGATGCCGAGCGTCTCGGCTGCCGGCACGGCGATGGCGTCGCTGCGGCCGTTGAGCTGCAACCCGAGGTTGCCGAGCGCCGCTGCGACGCTGCCCTTGCCGGCAGCGACCTTGAGCAGCGCGGCGCTGGCCTGGGCGGCGTAACCCTCGGCGCGGGCACCGGCAGGGCTGGAGACGCCTTCGAGCACCCGGTTGACCTCGGCGACGAGGGCCTCGCCGGTCAGCGGCGCCTGCACGACCCCGTGCACCGAGTCACCGAAGCGCTCGGTCGCGGCGTCGACGTCCTTGGCGACGATGACGATGCGCATGTTCGCCATGCGCGAGTCCTTCTTGATGTTGCCGATGATGTCCTCGGGCAGGCCATCGGGCAGGATCTCGTTGATGACGACGACGTCGATGCTCGGATCGTTGAGGATGTCTAGCATGCCCGCCTTGGCCGAGCTGCTGGCGTCGGCGATCTTGCCGCGGGTGCCGGCGCAGGCGGCGGCGGCCGAAGCGGCTTCGCTGTCCGGGCTGATGACCTGGATCGTCCTGACGTCCTCCTGCGTGACCGCGTCGGCGAGGACCTGGACGACCTTGTTGCTCTCCGGCACGTTGACGCCGTTGCTGGCGCGGACCAGCGCGGCGGCCGCGGCGTAGGCGATGCGCTTGTCACTGCTGTCGAGCGCCCTGATCAGCGAGCTCTGGTTGACCGTGTCGGCCCCTTCGTTCTGCGCCAGCGCGTCGATGGCGGCCACGGCGACCGGCGCCATGCCGTCGCGGATACCGGCGTCGAGCGCCGCCCGCAGCGCCGGCAGACCGGTCGCCTGGGCGGCGATCTTGAGATCGGCGACGACGTCCGCGAGTCCCTGGACCGACTCGTCGCCCTGGGCGATCGAGGTCTCGATCAGGTTGGCCTCGGCCAGGTTGGCCTGGGCCAGCATGCTGACCGCGGCGGCGTTCTGCGGCGCGATGGCGACCGCGTCCGAGGCGCAGGCCTTGGCCAGCTCGGCGGGGTAGACCACGGCCGGCACATCGACCGCCATCAGTTTGTCATCGACGAGGGACCAGACGACCCCGCTGAAGCCGCCGGCCGGGATGTCGCCCTGCAGGTAGCGCTTGGCCTGGGCGAGCAGGAGGTCGACGCCGTTGCCGGTGACCTTGTGCTTGGCGAGGAAGCTCCTGGCGATCGAGGCGACGGCGACGCGGCTGTCGTTGGCGAGATTCGCCATCGCCGGGGCGGCGCGCATGTCGCCGATGTGGTGCAGTGCGGCGGCGACGTTCTGCACGGTCAGCTCGTCACTGCTCTTCAGCGCTTCGATCAGCGGCAGCACCGCGGCCGAATGCAGCTGCGACAGCGCGGAGATCGCGAAGATCTGGCCCTCGTTGTCATCCGCATTGGCGAGCTTGGCGACCAGCGCCGGCACCGCGAACTCACCGTGCTGGGCGATCAGCTTGTTGATCGCATCCTGGCGGGCACCGTAGTCACTGTCACCGGCGGTCGCCGCGTCGACCAGCCCCTGGATCGCGGACTCGTCACGCGACTGCTCCTGACGTTCGGCCTTGGCGCGCGCGAGGATCGACTGCGCGACCTGGCGGATATCGCCGTCACCGTCGGTGATCAGCATGTACCACTCGTCCTGCGAAATGGACTGATAGAGCTGGAGCGCTTCGGCGCTCGACGGATCCGCGGTGAGGATCTCGCGCAACTTGGCCTTCGCCTCTTCGGGCTTGCCGAGGCGGATCGCGGTGGCGGCTTCCTTCAGCAGGGTGTCCTGCGCCGTGGCCGAGCCGGCGACAACGAGAGCCGCGACGGCAGCAAGAAGAGTGTGATGGAACGAGCGGGCCATGAAACTGGACTCCTTGATTGGGAGAACTTGGTAGGGGTCTGGTTGAGGGCGTCTGGTCGAAAGGAACCGCGGCACCCGAAGCGTGGGACGAGCGGCGCCGGAACTTCAGCCAGCCAGCGAAGCGGAAAAGGGCCGGCGAATCCTAAGTTCCGTCGCCCGACCGTCAAGTAGACGCAGCGGGGACCGAAGCAATCGTGCAAGGATACCCCCCCGGCGGCCGACGCCATGTCCGGTAATCTCGAATCCCTTCCGGCGGCCGATGGCAAGGGGCG
>JAGQRA010000617.1 GCA_020425885.1 Planctomycetota bacterium
CCGTACGGGTCTGGAGAAAGGAAGCGGGTTCGGTACTCCAGTCTGCGTGCGGGTCGGCGGGGGTGGGGACGCTGGGTGGGTGTCATGCCACGCCTCTCCTGCACGCTGTTCCTCGCCCTCGTCGGGGCCGGCTGCCATTCGGCGCCTGGCATCTTCACCGAACTGCCGGACCCGTTGCCACGGTTGGCGGCGGTCGAGGCGCTGCAGGCCGTGCCGTCGTCGTTGACGGTGGGTGATCGGCTCGAGTTCGAGTGGACCTCGACGCTCGGTGGGGCCCCCGAGTCCGCGACCTGCGTGCTCGAGGTCGTCGAGACCGGAGCGGCGAAGCGCCCGCGCAGCTTCACTGCCAGCGAGGTCGGCGGTCTCGCCCGCATGGGGGCCGCGCTCGGTAGAGAACTCGGTCTGCCGGTCGCCATCGACGTCGTCGACGAGGATCGGTGTCATGGCCTGCCTGCCGGCGGGCACGCCATCAGCCTTGCCATGCGCCTGCCCGATGGTTCGACCACGCACCGCGAGCTGATCCTGCCCATCGCCTGCGAAGGGCGCGGCCTGTTGACGGCTCGGACGCAGGTGCAGTCGATGCTGGCGCAGCAGCGACCGGTCGTCGATCTCGATGGTCTGTTCGAGCTGCTGTTCTCGATGTGGGCCCCGTTCATGTTGACCGAGGCCGAACAGGACATGCGCCGACTGCCGGGCGTCGATCTGGCGATGGTCGAACTGGCGGACATGCCGTCGATGTTCCGGTCGTTCTTCAACTGGATGGGCGATCAGCCGCTCGAGCTCGAGTTCCCGTTCTGGCAGCCATGGCCGACACCGGATGGGCGCTTCTTCGTGCCCGTCAACCTCGAGTGGGGTGGCACGCTGCTCGTCAAGGGCTACGTCGAGCTGGCTCCGGCGCGCGGCCTGTTGGCGGCGACCAGCGGCATCATCGGGCTGCACCTGCACCGCCCGAGTGACCCGCAGAAGTCGCTCTCGCTGCGCCTCGTGCGTTCGGTCCGCGCCGTCGGATGAGGCGCGGACTCGGTCAGCGGGCGCCGTCGCCGCCGAGCTTCTTGAGCAGATAGCTCTTGGCGAAGGCCCAGTCCCCCTCGACCGTGCGCAGGCTGCAGTCGAGCAACTTGGCGACCTCGGCGTTGGTCAGGCCGCGGCGCGAACCCGGGTTCTTCGGGTCCGGACAGGTCTCGAAGACCTTGAGCATCGCCACCTGGCCGACGCGCGCGTCCATGCGCTCGAGCTCGGCCAGGATGTCGTAGATCACGCCCGGATCGGCCGTGCCGCGGTCGTCGCGCATGAACTCGGGCTCGAGCTGGACCCGGCCGTGTTCGCCGCGCCCCTTCTCGTTCTTGGTCTTGCGGTAGTGGTCGACGGCGATGCGCAGGCACTCGGTGTAGAAGCACCGGAAGAAGAACGTCCGCCCCTTCTCCATCGCGGCCGTGCGGTCGTGCAGGCGTTGGTAGGCGACGTTGACGATGTCGGTGCCGCCGAGGCTGATGCCGAAGTCGTCGCCGCGGCGGCGCCAGTTCTTGTCGAACCAGGCCTTGGCGCAGTCGCGCAGCATGTCGTAGTGCTCGCTCCAGAGGCGGCGACGGGCCTCGGCGTCGCCGTTGGCCGCGCGTTCGAGATCGTCGTTGAATCGATCCCGGTCGGGATGCTCGCTGGCAGTCGAGGACATGATGGTCATCGTAGCTCGTCGTTCGGATCTGTCACCGGTCGGCTCCCGGCGCCCGACTCGTCGGCGCCGAGGTTGTTTCTGGCGGCCGCGAACAGGCCGGCCCGAAGCGGTTGCCATCGGGATCTCAAGTCTGCGCGGTCGATGTGAAGCAGGTCGGCGCACTCGCCGAGGGTGAGACGTGCGAACAGCCTCAGATCGGCCAGTTCCACCTCGGCGGCACCCGTCGGCAAGGCCTGGACCGCCGTTGCCAGGGCGCGTCTGGCCGGTGTGTCCATGCTGGTCGCGGACTCGGCCGTCGTCGTCGCGGCCGCGGCCATCGATTCGCGCAGAGAACGGGCCAGGCTGCGCATGAGTCGGAGACGGTGGCCGCGTTCGGATGCAGCCACCGCGAGTTCGGCGAGACTGCGAACGGACGCAGCAGGATCGGGCGCTCGAGGTGATTCGGTCAAAGGTCAGTTGATGCGTGCCAGCGGCTGCAAGTGTCCGGCGGGGGGGGCGGACCGCACGGGTTTTCGAAGTTGTCGGCGCCAGGGAACGGCGTGCGGATCCGTGCGCTGGCGGGCGCTCGTCAGTCACGACCCATGGCACCCCACGATCAGATGCTCCCCTTCCTGTTCTTCCTCGTGAGTCTCGTTCTTCTCGCCTGCGGTTCTGCCGCCGACCGCGCGCTCGAGGACGGGCGTGAGCGCGGCGACGACGGCCGTCGTCCTCGCTAGTCGTCCGACCGCACAACCCCGGAACCGATCATGAAGACCTTGCTCTCGTCTCTCTCCTGCCTGTCCTTGTCGATGCTGTTCGCGGCCTGTAGCGGCGGCTCCGGTCCGGGGGGCGACCCTGCGGCCGCCAACGTGAGCTGCGATCCCGGCGACTACCGGCCGCAGGTTCCTGCCGGCCTCGGCGTCGCGGGCGTCATGAACGGAACCTGGCGCGTGACAGCCAGTGAACTCATGCCCGATGCGCGCACGCGGAACCCTGAACTCGACGAGGGTTGGCTCGGGTCGATCGGCACCGACGTCGAGTTCCGCGACGGCCTCAGGTACTTCGGCGATGTCGGCGGTGACCCCGGCGATCCCGGCGAACCCGGCGACCCTGGCATCCCCGGCGCGACGAGCACGGTCGAGTTCTATTGCAATGAGCAGGCCGGTGGCCTGACCCTCTACGGCTTCGGCGTCCGGTTCTCGGCGCCGTCGTGGGGCAACGGCGCGACCCGGCAGTGCGCCATCTTCGGCACGACCGGCCCGCGCAGTGCGGTCGCTGTGATCGTCGAGGAACAGGTCTTCGCGACGATCAACACGCCGGGCGTCGATCGCTTCATGGCCTATCGGGTCACGTTGGAGAAGCTGTAGAGGGAGCGCTCGCTGTGGGCGGCATGCGCGGGCGCGATCGAACTGCTGCCCGTTCGCATCGCGGCATGCTACCGTCCGCGGGATGAGCTCCCGGGTCCGCGGTCGCAGTTCGGTTTCCGTTGCCGGTCGCGGGCCGGGCGAGTTGCTCGCAGCGCTGCTGGCGATCGCGACGGCTGCCAATGCTCTCGTCGCTCAGACCAGTGCGGCAGCGCAGTCGAAGTCGCGGCTCGTGCTGCCCCCGCTGTTCGGCGATCACATGGTGCTGCAACGCGACCGGCCCGTGACCGTTCGCGGTCACGCTGCCGCCGGCGCCCGCATCGACGTGACGTTCGGCGACTGCGCTGCGACCGCCACAGCCGCCGCCGATGGTGTCTGGCAAGTCGAACTCGAAGCCATGCCGGCCGAATCGGCGGGTCGGGAGCTGGCCGTTCGAGCCACCCTCGATCAGGGGACCGACGAGATCGTGCTCCGCGATGTGGTCTGCGGCGACGTCTGGTTGTGCGCGGGCCAGTCCAACATGCGCTGGCGCGTCCATCAGGCAGCCGAGGCCGAGGAGATGCTCGAGGGCGCGGACGTGCCCCAGCTGCGACTGCTCGATTTCGAGGGGAGTCTCTATCCCGATCGGACCGCGTACGAGCGCGACTTTCTGCGGCAGCTCACTCCTGCCAACTACTACGCGACCACGGGCTGGGCCCGCTCTTCGAGCGCGACTGCGCGCACGTTCTCGGCGGTCGCATTCGCGTTCGGGCGGCGGCTGGCGCTCGATCTCGGCGTGCCGATCGGCCTCGTCCACAACGCGATCGGCGGCGTGCCGATCGAGACCTACCTGCCGAGCACGGGCGACTGCGTCGATCCGACGGTTCGCGAGGTGATGCGGTCCTGGCTCGTCGATCCACGCTACCCGGCCTGGTGTGTAGAGCGCGCCAACGAGAACCTTGCGGCGTGGCTGCGGGATCCGGTCGGCGACCGCCCGGGGCACCCGTTCACGCCGTCGTTCCTCTACGCAGCCGGCATCGAACCGATGCGGGGCTTCCCGCTGCGCGGTGTCCTCTGGTACCAGGGCGAGAGCAACGCGACGTCGACCGCGTCCGGCCCGGCGGCCGACAAGGAACTCGCCAAGGCCGGCCTGGTCTCGCTGATCCGCAGCCTGCGCGCCGCCTGGAACGACCCGGGGCTGCCGTTCTACTTCGTGCAGCTGCCGGGGATCGATCGCGATTGGTCGCTGTTTCGCGAGCTGCAGTCGGAGGTGGCGCGCGAGGTGCCGGGAACCGGCATGGCCGTCACGATCGACCTTGGTCATCCGACCGACGTCCATCCGCGGCGCAAGCTGCCGGTCGGTGAGCGGCTGGCGCGGCTCGCGCTCGCCGGGATCCATGGCCGCGACATCGAGCCGTGTGGGCCGACCTATCGTGACCATGAACGGCAAGGGAACCGGCTGCGCGTGCGGTTCGATCATGCCGCCGGGTTGCGAACCGTGGACGGCAAGCCGGTCCGCGGCTTCGAGGTGGCCGGCGAGGATCGCGTCTTCGCGGTGGCGCAGGCGGTGATCGTCGGCACCGACATCCTCGTCGGTTCGCCCGCTGTCGCGCAGCCGGTGGCGGTGCGATACGCCTTTGCCAGGAACCCCGACGGCAATCTCGGCAACGGCGCGTTGCTGCCGGCGGCGCCGTTCCGCACCGATCGCTGGCGCGATGCCACGGCGGCGCGGTTCTCGGCAGCCTGCAGTTTCGAGTCCGAAGCGATCGGCGAGTTGAGCCGGTTCGAGCACGAGATCGGGCGGTTCGAGGCCAAGGCCGGTCACGCCGAGATCACCGCCCAGTACGCCCGGACCGGGCGGCAATGCCTGCACCTGTTCGGCGGCGGCGATCGCCAGCTGAACTTCGTCCCGAAGCATGCCGATGGCAGCCAGCTGTCGTTCTGGGCCGAGCGCTGGACGGCTCGACAGCCCTTCGAGTTTCGCATCGAGGTTCGGCGGCACGGCAACTGGAGCGAGGTCTACGACGGCGGCCGCGAGATCCGGGTCGGGGCGCGGTTGCTGAGCCAGGTGAACGTCGAGCTGCCGGCCGGCACCTCGGCCGTGCGGTTCCGTTGCAGTTCGCCGCCGAACAGCGGCGTCCTGATCGACGACCTCGAACTCGCGCCGGCGCGACCGATCCGCGTGCTCGATGCGGCGCACGCGAGCTGGACCGCGCCGGCGATGCACGGGCGCGACGACAATCCGGTGACGAAGGTCCTGATCACGACGGCGGGCTCGTCGCATCCGCTCGCCATGACGCGCGTGCAACTCGAGATCCCGGCCTCGGTCCGATTGTCCGACATCGCGATGGTGCAGGTCCGAGGCGGTGGCGAGTCACCGTTCGCAACGCCGCGGCCGCCGGCTCGATCGATGGTGTTCGAGGGGAAGATGCCGCTGGTCCCGGGCGACAACGAACTCGTGATCGCGGTGGAGCTGGCCGCCGGTGCGGCCCTCGACGATCGCGTCATGGTGACGTGCGCCGAACTCGGATTCTCCGACCGTTCGACCGTTCGCCCTGTGGGCCGGCCGACGGCGCAGCGGGTCGGCGTCGCGGTTCGCACCGCCGGCACCGACGGCGTTCACACCTACCGCATCCCGGGCTTGGCGACGACCAACGCCGGCACGTTGATCGCCGTCTACGACAATCGCTATCGCGGCGCGGGTGATCTGCCGGGCGACATCGACATCGGCATGAGTCGCAGCACCGACGGCGGGCGAACCTGGCTGCCGATGCGCGTCATCATGGACATGGGCAAGGACCCGGCGTGGAGCTTCGACGGCATCGGCGATCCGGCCGTGCTCGTCGACCGCGTGACCGGGGTGATCTGGGTGGCGGCGACCTGGAGCCATGGCAACCGCTCGTGGAACGGTTCGGGTCCCGGGCTCGGGCCGCAGGAGACCGGGCAGCTGATGATGACGCGGAGCGAGGACGACGGCGTGACGTGGTCACCGCCGATCAACGTGACGCGGCAGGTCAAGGACCCGGCGTGGCGCTTCGTGCTGGTCGGGCCCGGCAAGGGCATCACGCTGCGCGACGGCACGCTGGTCTTCGCGGCGCAGTATCGCAGCGCCGACGACTCGCCGTTCGGCGGTCGGCCGTTCTCGACGTTGCTGTGGTCTGGCGATCGCGGTGACTCCTGGCACATCGGCAACGGCGTCAAGGTCGATACCACCGAGGCGCAGCTGGTCGAACTCGCCGGCGGCGAGCTCATGATCAACTGCCGCGACAATCGTCGCGGTTCGCGTTCGGTCTACACCACGCGTGATCTCGGCAAGACCTGGCAGGTCCATGCCACGTCGCGCAGCGCGCTGCCGGAGCCGGTCTGCATGGCGAGCCTGATCCGTCTCGAGCACGAACAGCTCGGGCCGTTGCTGCTGTTCTCCAATCCGGCCAGCCGCGACGGCCGCCGCGACATGTCGCTCGCGCTGAGCCGCGACGAGGGTCGGTCGTGGCCCATGCGCTGGCACACGCTCTACGATCAGCGCGCCGGCTTCGGCTACTCGTGCCTGACCCGCATCGACGACGATCACGTCGGGGTGCTCTACGAAGGCACCCGCGAGCTCTTCTTCCTGCGGTTCTCGCTTCGCGAGCTGCTCGATCGCTGAGTCGTCGAAGCGATCTCCGTGCCTGCCTAGAGGATGTCGAGGATGCCGCTGGTGCCGTCGTTCATGGCCTCGACGGCGGCGCGGTAGTTGAAGCCCTCGGCGACCTTGGCGTTCCACCGCGCGGTCTCCTTGTCGGTGATGCCGCCGAGCGCGGCGGCGGCGAAGGCCCGCGACAGCTGGGTCACCTGCTCGTTGGCCAGGGCTCCCAGCAGCGGTTGGATCGAGCGGCGATCGCCGACCAGGCCGATGCCCATGGCGATCGCCGAGAGGCGTGCCATGTTGGAGTTGTCGTCGTCGTCGAGCATCTGGTGCAGGTCGACGGTGGCCTGACGGTCGTCGAGGTGGGCCAGGGCGAGCGCCGACTGGCGCAGCAGGTAGGGCCGGCGGATCGACAGCCTCATCACCTCGCGAAGGGTCGGTGCGGAACTGGCGTCGCGCAGCAGGCCGAGGCCGACACAGAGGTAGCCGGCGAGCTCGATGCGGCTCAGGGAGCGCTTCAGCAGTTCGCGGATCGGTTCCGCGGCCGGCTCGTAGCCCAACTTCCGCAGTAGCTGGGCAGGTCGGACTGGAAACCAACGACTTAGGTCATTTGGTTGGCACTACACGACGGCGGCCTGGAGGGCCTTGGGGATTGCGAGCCGCCGCGGCAGTTCGATCC
>JAGQRA010000618.1 GCA_020425885.1 Planctomycetota bacterium
CCTGGTCGAGGCGGTCCTGCAGGGCGCGGCTTTCGCGTTCGCTGCGGGCCCGCGACGCGGCGCGCTCCGACAGCAGGTCGTCGGAGATCAGGATCTTGTCGAACAGCAGCTTGAGCAGGACCGAGAGGTAGCGTCGCCCCATCTCGGTGACCCGCAGACTCGACGAGCCCCAGGTCCGGCCGTACCAGCTGATCGGGATCTCGGCGATGTGATAGCGCCGGATCAGCGTGCTCAACGACATCTCGATCGTGATGTTGAAATGGCAGGCCGTGTACGGACCGCACTGCCGCACGACCTCGGTGCGGTAGGCCTTGAAGGCATTGGTGATGTCGTTGAAACGGGTCCAGAACAGGAACTGGATCACCTTGTTGACGACGCGGTTCAGCACGCGCTTGAACCATGGATAGTCCTTCACCACGCTGCCCTTGCGGAAGCGTGAGCCGAACACGCAGTCGTAGCCCTCCTCGATCTTGCGGTAGTAGGCGACGATGTCGCGCGGGTCGTCGGAGTCATCGGCCATGACGACGATGACGACGTCGCCGGTGACCGCCTCGAGCCCGGAGCGGATCGCGCGGCCGAAACCGCCGGGGGGCGTGCGCGAGACGATGCGGATCGCCGGCCAACGCTGCTGCAGTTGCTCGGCGATGGCGCGCGTGCCGTCGGTGCTGTTGTCGTCGACGACGATCAGCTCGGTGGGGATGCCCTCCCGTTCGAGCTCGACGAGGATCTTCTCGACCGTCGTCGCGAGGATGCCCTCCTCGTTGTGAGCGGGCATCACCAGGGATAGCAGTTTCGCACCCACCCCCGTCAACGCTAGCGACGGTGGTGGGGGCGGGCAACGCCTTACCGCCGCTTGTCCGGCGGCGGGGCGCGATCGGCGCCGATCAGTTGGCGCCGAGCTTGCCGGCGATGCCGTTGCTGCTCGTCACCATGTTGGTGGCGGAGTCGAGCGCGAACGCCTGCGAGTTCATCGGCAGGCCGCCGAGCCCGTTCACCAGCGGCATGGCGGCCGTGAACGACGCCGTGCCGGCCAACGGCACCAACAGGGCGGTCGTCAGCACCACCGAGCTGTTGACGAGCAGGCTGCAGCCGGGCATGCCGGGCGCCGGCAGCGCGGAGTTGTCCTGGCCGAGGCTGATGACGACGGCGCCGAGCGACGTGGCCGAGAAGCCCGAGGCGGTCAGGGTCCAGTCGCGGCCACCCCAGGGGTTGGAGCCCGCGGCCAGCGTCAGGCCGCCGCAGCCGCTGCCGTAGGGCAGGGCGCTGGCGAGCGGGGCAGCCTGGTACTCCTTGATCTTGCTGAGGTCGGCGTCGCCGATGGTGGTTGTGTTCTGGCCACTCCAGATCAGCACCTTGCCGTCGACGAAGGCGGAGAAGAAGCGCTGCACGTTGCCGATGATCGGGTCATCCGTCCGCTGGTTCGTCATGTTGGCAGGGGCAGCGAAGGCGCGCCACTCGTTGGTGACGCAGTCATACTCGCTGACCCAGCTGGTGCTGCCGTTCGTCGTGTTCGACGGCGCGACGTTGGTGCCGGGGCCGTTGTTGATGACCAGGACCTCGCGGACGGCGTCGTAGACCAGCTCGTTGCCGCTGACCCAGGACACGGGCACGGTCGAGTTGATTGGCGTGATCAGTGACCAGGTCGAGGTCGTGCCGTCCCAACGCCAGGTGTCGTTCATGTTGACGTTGGCGCCGTTGTTGATCTGACCGCCGACGACCACGATGTCGTTGTACGGCGCCGACCGCGACGCCATGCCATGGATGTTGCGCGGCTCGGGCGCGGTGCTGCCGGCAACCAGCCCGGTGACCTGCGTCCAGGTCGTTCCGGACAGCAGCCAGGTGTCGCCGAGCTTGTTGCCGAGCGTGTCCGTGCCGCCGAACTGCACGAGGTTGCCGCTGGTGGCGTCATAGGCGAGCTTGCCACCATCGGTGTCGAGCGGGCCGGTCGTGCCCGGGGTCGGGTTGGGGATCTGGCTCCAGAGGTTGGTGGCGAGATCGAAGACGTGGCAATCGCTGAGGATCGTCCCGGTGGCGGAGGTCCTGCCGCCGTAGATCACCAGGCGATTGCCGGCAGGGTCGTAGGCCATCGACTGGCGGAAGCCGACCGACGGCGCGTTCGGGTCACCCTCGGCCGACAGCGTCGCCCAGGTGCTGGTCACGGTGTCGTAGGCGTAGAGGCCGTTGTAGTAGACGCTGCCGGCGGCGCCGGCCGGCGCGTTGCGGCCGCCGAAGACGAACAGTCGCGTGCCGTCGGTGGCGCTGCCGCCCCACATGCGCTGGCTCGGAGCGCCGGCGTCGCTGCCGGCGACCACGGAGTAGTTGGCGCGAGGGCTGGCCAGGGGGCTCACGACCGTCTGGGCGGCGGCGCCGACGGCAAGGAGGGAGATGGAAAGAGTGGGAACTACGGAGGTGCGAATCATCAGGGTTCTGAGGTGGGCAGAGTTGGTCCTGGCTTCAGGCGACGAGTCCTGGCGAGCGGCCAAGAGAATGTAGCCCACTTCTGGTCCGGCGCCGTTCGCGGTCGATCCGTCGATGGCGTTCGAGCGGAACCGCGGTCGGGCCGTTCACCGCATCAGCGCGGCGAGCGTCGCGCAATGCGCGCGTACGCCGGTGCGGATGGCCGCCCGCGCGTCGGGATGATAGAGGGCGCTGTGAAGTGCCGGCACGGCGCCCTCGGCGCGCAGCCTGGCAAGGCGGTCCGGGGCGACGGTCCCGAGTTGGAACATGCAGACCGGAATCCCCTCGGGTGCCAGCAGGCCGAAGTCCTCGGCCCCCATGCTCGCCGGCGTCTCGAACACGTTGCTCTCGCCGAGTTCGCTGCACAGCGCGGCGCGGACCTTCGCCGTCAGCTCGGGCGAGTTGTACAGCGACGGCAGACCTTCGGAGAACGTGACCTCGGGTGCCGGCGCACGCGCGCCTTCGGCGACGCTGCGGGCGAGCCGCGCGACGGCCTCCATTAGGTGTTGGCGTACCTTCGGATCGTAGCTGCGCAACGTCAGCTGCAGGTGGCAGCGGTCGCCGATGATGTTGTGCTTGCTGCCGCCGTGGATCGAACCGACGGTGACGACGGCGGGCTGCAGCGGATCGATCTCGCGCGCGACGATCGTCTGCGCCGCGGTCACGAACTGCGCCGCCTGCACGATCGGGTCGATCGTCTTGTGCGGCGTGCTGCCGTGGCCGCCGCGGCCGAACATCGTGATGTCGACGCTGTCGACGTTGGCGAGGGCGAAGCCCGGGCGCACCCCGACCGTGCCCGTCGGGCCGTCGGCGAAGGTGTGCAGCGCGATCAGGAAGTCGGGCTTCGGCACGCGGTCATAGATCCCGGCCGCCATCATCGCCTTGGCGCCGGCGCCACGTTCTTCGGCGGGTTGGCCGACGAGCAGCAGCGTGCCATGCCAGGCGTCGCGATGGGCCGCGGCCCAGCGCGCGGTGCCGACGAGGCACGTCATGTGGACGTCGTGGCCGCAGGCGTGCATGACGCCGATCGGCTGGCCATCGGCAGCGGTGCCCGCCGGTGGCGATGCGTACGGCAGACCCGTCTGCTCGGCGATCGGCAGCGCGTCCATGTCGGCGCGCAAGAGCCCGACCGGACCATCGCCGTTCTTCATGACGCCGACGAGGCCGGTGCCGCCGATCCCGCGCACGACCTCGAACCCCGCGGCGGCGAGTTCGTCACCGAGCCGCGCCGAGGTCGCCTTCTCCTGGAACGACAGCTCGGGATGGCGGTGGAAGTGCCGGTACAGCGACTCCAGCGACTCGAGCTCGGCGTCGAGCCACGCGGTCGGAGACTGAGCGGCGACCGCGGCTGCGAACCAACACCAGACGAGGATGCGCATGAAGTGATCGTACGGTGCCGGGACCGAAAACACATCCGATCGGATTCTCCCACGGCCCGCCGCGGCGATGTTGGTTTTGGTCCCGGCACCGTACTGTCACGTCCCGATGGACCCGTCGACCCGACAACGCATCGAGCGCGCGACCGGCGGTGATCTGACGGCGGTCGACGAGCTGCTGGTCGATCTGCTGCCGGGTCTGCAGGCGTTCGTCTCGTTGCGCGCGGGGCCGCAGGTCCTCGCGCGCGAGCACAGCGCCGACCTGGTGCAGTCGGTCTGCCGCGAGGTGCTGGAGAATCTGTCGCGGTTCCAGCACGACGGCAGCGACGGCTTCCGGCGTTGGGTCTACCGCACCGCGCTGCGGAAGATCGCCGACCGCCACGCCTTCCTCCGGGCGAAGAAGCGGGATGTCGGGCGCGAACGGCCGCTGGCCGAGGCCGAAAGTCTGGCGCCCGAAGCGGTGGCGGCGACGCCGACGCCGAGTCAGAACGCGGCGGCGAACGAGCAGGCGGCGCGCCTCGAGGTGGCGCTGCAGCAGCTGCCGCCCGAGCATCGCGAGGTGATCGTGCTGTCGCGGCACGTCGGCCTCTCGCACGCCGAGATCGCGGCCGAGATGGGGCGGACCGAGTCGGCGGTGAAGTCGTTGCTCTACCGCGCGCTGACGCAGCTCGCCGAGCTGCTGGATCCATCCTGATCGGCTGTCCCCGGCCGCTGGAGCGGTGATCGCGAGAAAATCCCGAGATCACGTGCGACCTCCGCCGGTTCCTGCGGGTGATGGACCGGAGGTTTCCATGTTCCGGATGTCCAGACTCACACTGTTGGTGGCGTTGGCCGCCGCGATCTTCGCCCCCGCAACCGCGGCCCAGACCTACTACCACGGCCAGGTCCTCGGCTTCCACCTGGCCCGCTATGCGACGCTGAAGCCGGCCGGCTACCGGCTGGTGTCGATCGATGTCGCCGGGGACCTGAGCACCCAGCGTTGGTCCGCGGTCTGGGAGCAGGGTTCCGGTGCCGACTGGGTCGGCGAATTCGGACTCGACGTCGGCACGTTCGTGAGCTGGCGCAACACGCAGCTGGCGGCCGGCTACCGCGACCAGTTGCTGACCTCGTCGGGGGACGGCACCAACCGCGTCTACGGCGCGGTGATGGTGCGGCACAACCGGACCTCGTTCTGCTACTGGGACCTGAGCCCCACCTCGCTACAGAACTACGTCGACCTGCACGAGGCCAACGGTCTGTTGATGACGTCGCTCAGCGTCCACGGCACCGCGGCCAGCCCGCGCTACGCGGCCGTCTTCGTCGAGAACCCCGAACGCGTGCGCTGGGGCTACACCGTCGGCGACACGGCGGCCCAGCACCAGACGAAGTTCGACGTCTTCGTGCAGGACTGTTGGGCAAGACCGGCGCTCGTGACCATGTCCGATTCGCACGCCTATGCGACGATCTACACCGACGACCAGATCGGCGAATGGGCCGCGCGCCACGACATGACGGCGGCGGGCTTCAACAACGAGGTGGCGACGCTCGGCGGCCAGGGCTACCAGCCGCATCAGATCCAGGTCGGGGGCACCGGCGCCAATGCGCGCTACGCGGCGCTGTTCGTGCGCAACCAGCCGGCGCAGCCGGTGGTGACGCTGACCGGACAGGCGGTGCCCGTGTTCGATCCGATCGACGAGCTCATGATCGGCAACCCCGGCACGCGGGTCGACGGCTTCATGCAGGAGAACAACGTGCGCCAGGCCGGCATCGCGATCGCGCGCAACGGCCGGCTCGTGTTCGCGCGCGGCTACACCTGGGGAGTGCCCGGGGTCCCCGTGACGCAGCCAACGACGCCGTTCCGGCTCGCCAGCTGCACCAAGCCGATCACGGCGATGGCGATCTTCAAACTGACCGAACAGTCGCGCACGTTCTCGACCAGCACCTACCTCACGAACGCGGTGCCGCTCGGCACCCCGCTCGATCCGCAGGTGAACAACATCCGCATGTTCCACCTGCTCAACCACACCTCCGGCTACGACCAGGGCTGGCCTTGGAACGTCACCAACAAGCTGGCCCAGGCGCAATCGTCGATCCAGACCCAGATGCTCGACTTTGCGCCAGGCAGCCAGACCGTCTACTCGAACGCCGCGTATCAGATGCTCGGCGTCGTCGTCGAGCAGCAGTCCGGGCAGAGCTACCTCAACTTCGTCCGCCAGAACCTTCTGCTGCCGCTCGGCGTCTTCAACTGCTCGCTGCACAGCACCGCTCCGGTAGCGAACCACGTGCGCTGTCAGGAGGGAGGCTGGGGCGGCAGCCGCCTGCTGCAGATCGGCGCGAGCGCGGTGCTGCCCGGCAACCCGCTGGTCAACCGCGCCTACTCCTTCAGCCCGCTGCACGGCGACGCGTCTGGCGGACTCATGCTGTCGCCCGTCGATTACGTGCGCCTCCTGTCCGGAGTGTTCGATCAGGACATCACCGCCTCCGTGTTCCAACCGACGACGCGGACTTCGCTCGAGGCGATGATCCAGCAGACCGGCCGCACCGGCGGTTGGGACTTCAGTAGCCAGCGCAGCGCCAACGGCGTCCCCTACAAGTACTACGAGAAGGGCGGCCTGTGGATGAGCGCGCACACCTACGTCGTGCGCCGCACCGACGGCATCTCGATGGCGTTGTTCAACACCGGCCCGGGCGCGATCCCGGTCAACGACGTCAACAACCTGATCGACCAGATCACGGCCTGGCCGCAGCACGACCTGTTCCCGAACTACGGCCTGGCGGCGTTCCCGCGCACGAGCCCGGGTTCGGTGACCGCGTTCGGCGCCAGCTGTCCGGGCAGCAACGGCCTGCCGACGCACACGTCGATCGGCTTGCCCGAGGTCGGTTTCGCCCAGGACTTCCTGCTCGGCAGCGGACCGGCCAGCTCGGTGGCGCTGCTGCTGCTCGGCATCGACAACACGCAGTACAACGGTCAGCGGTTGCCGGCCGGTCTCGGC
>JAGQRA010000080.1 GCA_020425885.1 Planctomycetota bacterium
ACCCAGGCCGGCGACGTCTCGGCCTTCGTGCCGACCAACGTGATCTCGATCACCGACGGCCAGATCTTCCTCGAGACCGACCTGTTCAACGCCGGCATCCGCCCGGCCATGAACGCCGGCATCTCGGTGTCGCGCGTCGGTGGTGCGGCCCAGACCGACATCATCAAGAAGCTCGGCGGCGGCATCCGCCTTGCGCTCGCGCAGTACCGCGAGCTGGCGGCGTTCTCGCAGTTCGCCTCCGATCTCGACGAGGCGACCCGCAAGCAGCTCGAGCGTGGCCAGCGCGTCACCGAGGTCATGAAGCAGAAGCAGTACGCGCCGATGTCGGTGGCCGAAATGGCGCTGTCGATCTACGCGGTCAACAGCGGCTACATGGACAAGGTCGAGAAGGACAAGATCGTCGATTTCGAAGCGGCCCTGCAGACCTTCGCCAAGTCGGCCCACAAGGACGACCTGGCCGCGATCAACGCCAACCCGACGCTGAAGGCGCACGAAGGCACGCTGAAGAAGATCTGCGAGGCCTTCCTCGCCACCGGCACCTACTGAGCGCGCGAGGCCTCGAACCGAGATGCCAGGCACCAAGGAAATCCGCAGCAAGATCGCCAGCGTCAAATCGACGCAGAAGATCACCAAGGCGATGGAAATGGTCGCGGCCAGCAAGATGCGCCGCGCCCAGGACCGCATGAAGCTCGCGCGGCCCTACGCCGAGAAGATCCGCACGGTGATCGGGCATCTGAACGCCGTGAACCCGGAGTACAAGCATCCGTTCCTGGTTACCCGCGAGCCGAAGAACGTCGGCATCATCGTCGTCTCGAGCGACCGTGGCCTGTGCGGTGCGCTGAATACCAACGTGTTCAAGAGCACGCTGGGTCTGATGAAGGAGTTGCAGGGGAAGGGCGCGAACGTCAGCCTCTGCCTGATCGGCAGCAAGGGGCTGGCGTTCTTCCGCCGCCTCGGCCTGCCGATCCTCGCCAGTGTCACCGGACTCGGCGACCACCCGCACGTCAAGGATCTGCTTGGCACGATCAAGGTGATGCTCGACGCCTACCGCGACGGCCAGCTCGACCGCGTGTTCCTGGTCAACGCGACCTTCGTCAACACCATGACGCAAAAGCCCGAAGCGCAGCAGCTGCTGCCGGTCGAGACCCTCGACGCCGGCGATCTGCAAGAGCGCTGGGACTACATCTACGAGCCGAGCGCAATCGAGATCCTCGACGGCGTGCTGATGCGCTACATCGAGTCGCAGGTCTATCGCGGTGCGGTCGAAAGCGTCGCCTGCGAGATGGCGGCCCGCATGGTCGCGATGAAGGCCGCCTCGGACAACGCCGGCAACCTGATCGGCGAGTTGCAGCTGGTCTACAACAAGGCTCGGCAGGCGGCCATCACCAAAGAGCTGGCCGAAATCGTCGGCGGCGCGGCGGCGGTGTGACCATGAGGCGGCAATCGGAAGCATTCGTGAGCCCGGCGGGGTTGCCGTGACGCTCCCGCAAAGACCCCTGCACGACTCGACCAGCGTCGATTCGGCTGACTCTTCTCTGACTCGCTGCTGATAGCGCGAGAGACAAGGACATTAGAGGAAACTGACCATGGCTACTGGCAAGATCACTCAGATCATCGGCGCCGTCATCGACGTGGAGTTCCCGCGCGAGTCGATCCCGAGGGTGTACGAGGCGCTGAAGCTCGTCGATGCGGATCTGACGCTCGAGGTGCAGCAGCAGCTCGGTGACGGTGTCGTGCGTGCGATCGCGATGGGCGCCTCCGAAGGTCTCAAGCGCGGTCTCGCGGTCGAGTCCACCGGTGCGCCGATTTCGGTGCCGGTCGGCAAGGCCACGCTGGGCCGCATCATGGACGTGCTCGGCACGCCGCAGGACAACCGCGGTCCCGTCGAGTCGAAGGAAAAGTGGTCG
>JAGQRA010000619.1 GCA_020425885.1 Planctomycetota bacterium
AGGTCGCCTGACCGCTGCGGAACGTGTTGTCGAGGATGAACACGAACAGGGTCACGAACATCGCGCCCGAGGCGAGCACGAAGAGACCAAGACGGAAGCGACGGCCGCGGCGGTCCACTCAGACCTCCAGATGTCGGGTGATGTCCATGCCACGGCTCTCTTCGGTCGGCAGCCGCCGTTCGATGAAGTCGCGAATGCGCGGATCGGGATCGTGCCAGACCTGGTCACGACTGCCGCAACGCAGCACCTTGCCGGCGCTCAGCACCGCGATGCGGTCGGCGATCGCATGGGCCGACTGCAGATCGTGGGTGACGACGACCATGGTGATGCCGAACACGCGGTTGAGCTTCTGGATCAGGTTGTCGACCTCGGCCGCGGTCACGGGGTCGAGTCCGGCCGACGGTTCGTCGAAGTAGACGATGTCGGGATCGAGCGCGATGGCGCGGGCGATGGCGGCGCGCTTCTTCATGCCACCCGACAACGAGCTCGGCAACAGCTCGGCGGCATGCAGCAGCCCGACCATGTCCAGCTTCATGCGGGCGGTCTCGAGGATGACGCGCTCGGACAGCCTGGTGTTCTCGCGCAACGGCAGCGCGACGTTGTCGAGCACGGTCATGCTGCCGAGCAGCGCGCCGCCCTGGAACGAGAGCCCGGTGCGCAGCCGCAGCAGCTGCAGCAGCTCGGGCGGGGCGGCGTGGATGTCGTGGCCTTCGACCGTGACCGAGCCGAACGTCGGTGGCTGCAGACCGCAGAGATGGCGCAGCAGGGTCGTCTTGCCGCAGCCCGAGGGCCCCATGATGACGAACACCTCGCCGCGTCGGATCGCCAGATCGACGTCGTCGAGCACCGTGCGATCGCCGAACCGCGTGCTGACGGCGAGCGCCCGGACGATGTCCTTGCTGTCGCGCCGGGTCCAGCTGCTGGCATGAAGCTCCACCGTTCACCCCAACATGCGTTGGCCGGTGACGAAGACGGCATCGATGACGATGACGAGGAAGATCCCGGCCACGACCGTGCCCGTGGTCGCGCGGCCGACGCCTTCGCTGCCACCGCGCACGCGCAGGCCGAGCGCGCAGCCGATGATGCCGACGGCGAAGCCGAAGGTGGCCGACTTCCACAGCGCGATGGCGAAGCCGGAGAAGTGCAGCGCGGCCCGCAGCTGCTGGGCGTAGGCGCCGAACTCGATGCCGGCGGCGGCCCAGCCGAACAGCGCGCCGCCGCACATGGCGACGACGTCGAAGATGACCCCGAGCGCGACCGATGCGAAGGCGCAGGCGACCACCTTCGGCAACACCAGGAACTGCATCGGCCGGATCCCCATCTGCTCGAGCGCCGCGATCTCCTCGCCGACCACCATCGAACCGAGCTGCGCCGCGTTGCGTGAACCGCTGCGGGCGGCGAGCACGATCGCCGTCATCAGCGGCCCGATCTCGGCCATGACCGAGACCCCGACCATGTCGGCGATGTAGATCTCGGCACCGAAGACGCGCAGCTGGACGTAGGCCTGCATCGCCAGGATGAGCCCGAGCAGGAACGCGATCAGCGCGATGATCGGCAGCGCCCCGGCGGCACAGTGATCGGTCTCGATCGAAACCCGGTCGAGGCGCAGCAGGCGCCGGCGAAACGGACCGATGACCAGTTCCTCGATGACCTCGACCGCCGTGGCGAAGACGGCCCGGGCACCGTCGAAGATCGGCTCGACGTACTCCCCCAGCCGCGTCACCGCGTCGACCCGAGGCGGGCCCGCGGCGGCGGCCGTGAGCCGCTCGACGGAGACCAGCGAGAACAGGTCGAGCATCGGCTGGCTGAGCCCGCGCAACTTGACCTCGACCCCGGCCGCGCGCGCGCCCCGCATGCCGGCGACGACGCCGCCGAGCCCGGCCGAGTCGAACGACTCGACGGCCGTGAGGTCGACCACCACGCGATCGGGACGGCCGCGCAGGGCGCGGTCGAAGTCACCGGCGAAGGCGCCGATCGTCGAGCGATCGAGCGCCGCCTGCGCCGTGATCGTGGCGGCGGTCGGAGCGGGGGGCATCGGGAGGTCCTGCCCGCGTATCGGCGATGGCAGCGGACGTTCTTGACCCCGGCTGCCGGCGGTGGCGGCGGGCCTCACCTTCTTCGGGTTGTCGCCTTCTGCAGCCGCTCGGCCCGCTCGGCGAGTGCCTGGGCGCGGCGAAGATCACCCTGCTCCCGCAGCAGCTCCTCGCACCTGCTGACCACCTCGATGTCAGCCGATCGTTCCGGGGCGATGGCGTCCATGAGATCCGCTCGCACCGCGGCGAATCGCGGCGCCGCGATGCTGCCGCCGCCGAGGAGATCGAGGCAGGTCATCACGTCCTCGCCGTTGGCATGACCACCGGCGAACACTTCGCGATAGGTCTCCACGGCTCGGAGCCCCCAGCGCTCGGCGTTCTCGGTGTCACCGAGGCCGTGCGCGGTCGTGCCCGCGCGAGCCAGCAGCCCAGCCATTCGGCAGCGCCAATGCGCACTGTCGGGCTGCATCTGCGCCGTCAGCAACGCCTGGTCGACCATGGCTTTCAGGTGGCCGATCGCCAGCTCACCATCCCCTGTTTGCCGCGCGACGAAGGCCGCGTCCAGTAGCGCACCGGCCAGGACATCGTGCGAGTCGGCCCGCTCGGGGTCCAAGGCGACGAGCGCCTCGGCACATCGGCGGGCCTCGTCGGCATGAAGGTGAGCCGACTCGTTGTCATGCATCTGCAGGTTGAGGTGTGTGCTCTGTCGGCTGGCTCGGATCCAGGCGATGCGATAGGCCGTGCGCTCGGGATCGGCCTCGACGAGCCGGCCAGCGGACTCGATCGCGAGGCGACAGAGTTCGGCACGACGCGTGGCGGCGTCGACATCGGCCGCCAGCATCCTGGCGAGGGCGGACGCCGCAGTCAGGCGGGCCAGGTGGCTCGCGACCCGCCCGGGATCGGCCGCAAGCAGGCGACCGGCGAGGTCGAGTGCAGCCTCGGCGCCGCGAACGGCCGCAGCGTTCGCCCCCATGACCCGATCGAGATCGGCGAGGCGGAGATGACTCCAGATCAGGTTGTCCAGGCCATCGCATGCATCCGGCGAAGCGGCGACGATGGCCTCGTCGATCTCGAGGGCGCGCCGATACAGCTCTCGGGCGCGGCCGAGATCCCGCCGATCCTTGGCGAGGTCGCCGACCTTCACCAGTGCGACGCTGAGCCTGGCCAGGTAGTCGCTGCAGCCGTCGTTCATCCGCACGAGGCGCTCGGCAATGGACAGTGCTTCCTGCCTGTGGCCGGCGGCATCACCCTGATCACCGCGCCGCAGTGCCAGGTCCCCGAGAAGGTCGTGCAACTGCCCCAACCCGGCCAGCACCTGCGGATTCTCGGCCCTGACCCAACGCGGATCGTCGAGCAGGGCAACCATCGGAGCCAGCGTCTCCGCGACGACCTCGGTGTCGGCGGTCGATTCGGCCAGTCCGCGCGCGAACCGCAGACTGACGTCGAGGAAGCCCGATGCGACCTCCTCCGCCATTCTGGCCTTGGCCCATCCTGCCAACGCCAGCCCGAGTCCCGTGACCAGCGCGATGGCGAGGAATGCCGCGGTGATCGCGAGACTGCGGTTGCGCCACAGCAGCTTGCGCAGCACGTAGCCGATGGACGCTGGCCGCGCCTCGATGGGACGCCCTTCCAGCAGCCGCTCCAGGTCGCGCGCGAGGTCGCCGGCACCGCGGTAACGACGATCACGCTCGTTGGCCATGGCCTTGTTCACGATCACGGTCAGGTCGCGCGGCAGGCCGGCGACGATGGCATCGAGCGATGCCAGCTGCTGCCGGCGGATCCTGGAGACGGCCTCCAGGAAGGGCAGGCCGGCGACGTCGTATCGCGGTCGACCGGCCAGCAGCTCGTAGGTGATGGCCCCGAGCGCGTAGACGTCGGCTCGCTCGTCGACGTCGGCCGTATTGCCGTCGAGTTGCTCGGGGCTCATGTAGGGCAGCGTCCCGAGCAGCTGGCCCGACCTGGTGACGCAAGGCTCCTCACCGATCCGTCGCGCGATGCCGAAGTCGAGGACCTTCGGCTGACCACTGCGATCGATGATGATGTTGGCGGGCTTCAGGTCGCGGTGAACGACGCCATGACCGTGGGCGTGAGCAACGGCCTCGACGATTGCGAGCAGGAGCCTCACCTTGGCCCAGACGCCGAGATCACGCGACCGCAGATGGTCGGTAAGGGACTCGCCCTCGACCAGCTCCATCGCCAGGAACGGCAACGGCGAGCCGGTGGCGGTATCGACCCCCATCTGCAGGACCTTGGGGATACCGGCATGGTCCATTCTCGCCAGCAGCCGCCCCTCCGCCGTGAAACGCGTCACCGTGGCGGGCGTGAGCACCTCGGAACGGACGAGCTTCAAGGCCACCCGCCGTTGCGTGGATTCCTGCAGCGCTTCCCAGACCACTCCCATCCCGCCGCCGCCGACCGGCGACAGCAGGCGATACTCACCGATGACATCGGCGCCGACCTCGCCGGCCGCCTCGGCCTTGCCACCGGAATCGGCTTCGCCGCACAAGGCCGCGCTTGCCAACCGGTCCGACCATGAAGGCGGGGCGACCACCGCCAGATCGAGCAGCGCCTCGCGCACGGCACCGCTGGCGAAGGCGATGGCCTCAGGCTCACCCCGCAGCAGCTGCTCGGCAAGGTCGAGCCATTGCCGCAGCTGCGCGCCGAGTTCGTCGGGTGCACCAGGCGACCCATCGAGACAATGATCGAACCAGTGCCCGCCATCCGGCTCCTCCAGCCGACACAGCAGTCGGCTCATGCTCGTGCCGAGCGGATCCAGCATCAGGACGCCCGCTCGAGCAACTCGTGGATCGCGCTCCGCAGGCGGTCCGGCGGCACGCCGTCGAGTTCCAGGGTCTGGCTGACCGCGGTCCGCAGCCGGCGACTCGCCGTCCGCGCCATGACCGCCGCCCGCTCGGGCGAGACACCCGCGGCGGCGCCGAGGTCGCGATATGGAGTGTCCTCGTAGGTGTGCCCGATGAACATGCGCCAGTGCTGCTCCAGCCCTTGTTCGCGACAGTCCCGGGCGGCCTGCTCCATCGCACGGCGCACGACGGAACGGGTGAAGGCCCGGTCCATGGCGGCCTCGGGAGAGAGTTCCGTGTCCGCAGTTGAGTACAGATCGGGATCCACTGCTCTTGCGCGCGAATCCCGCCGATTCCGGCGTCGGCTCTCCTTGGCGTAGAGCAGGAGGCCATTGGCCAGCCAGCGTCGCAGGCGCAACCCGCTGGCGCGCCATCGCACGAGGTAGTCGTCTCGCACCAACCGGTCGGCGAAGAAGCCGTGCACGAGCTCGGTCGGATCGCCGCAGGAGCGGTAACGCGTGTGGCTCAGGTAGGCCTGGAGCGGACCGGCGTAGACGGCCATGACATGTTCGCGCAGCGCGGCCCGCGCCGGGTCCCCCCCATCGAGCTGCCGGTCGATCCAGGTGCGATGAGTTGGGGGGAAGCTGGCGGCCAAGGGTGAATATCTCGAGCAGGTCGCATCGGATTGTGCGGCGATGGCTCGGGTCTGTCGAGCATTGGCGGCGTCGCCGTTCCCGAGCTCGCGATTGACGAAATGCGTGATTGCTCGCGCAAGGCCGCGCGCGGCGGGGCTGTTCTGGACATCAACCGAGTCCTGACTGCATGACGTAATCGAAATGACCTCACGCACCCTGTCCGCTTTGACGATCCTCACCACCTCCGCTGCCCTGTGCGGCCAGACCTGCTTCGAAGCTCCGGTTCCGACATCGGCCTACCGTTCGTCGTGGCACCCGGAGGCGATCGCCTTGCCGTTCACGACGCTGCAGTCGATGTTCGGGATGGCCTTCGATTCCACCGGCAACACGCTGTTGATCCTGACCTCCGCCAGCGTGTTCGAGTTGCCGATTCTGCGCACGGCCGCCGGCAGCATCCGCGGTCTCGGCCCGAACCTGCCCATCGTGATACCGAGCCCGCTGCCAGGTGCTGCCCGCAGCCTCACGGTCGTCGGCAATCACGCCTACGCGGTCGGTCGTCCTCGCAACGTCAATACTCTCTACGAACTCGACCTCGGCAGCACCGCCGGCTGGACCGCACACCCACTGGGCATGCCCGGAGTCCGGGTGAACGCGATCGCCGCCGACCGGCCGGGCATCGCCGGCGCCGGCAACCCGGACGGTCTGATGCTGTTTGCCGCCAACACGACCACAAGCGTCAGCATGCCTTGGCAGCTGTCCGCCGTCCGGGTCGGCACCGGGCCGCTCACCGCCGTCACCACCACCCCCATCGCGGCTGCCGCGGCCATCGGCTTCGGCCAATGGCAACCGATCTACCTGCCCGCGGGCGAACCCGGCTTCTCGGCCACGACCCGCAGCCTCGTCGCCCCGAGCGAGCCCTCTTCCGGCCAGAACTCGGCGTTCGAGGTGTTCGAGTGCTTCCGGGCCGCATCGACTCCCGGCCTGCCGGACTGGGTTCCGGCGGCCGCCAGCCCGAACCCGGACTTCGTCGTGGGTGGCAGTTGCCGCGGCGCGGCACGCGACCCGGTCACCGGCGACCTGCTGTTGTTGATGCATCGCACCTTCGACGGGAACTCCATGCTGGCCGCCAATGGGCTCTACGTGCTGCGACGTGGAGTGTCGACCGACGGCTGCAGCCAGGCCTCCTCCGGTGGCTCGGGGGCGGCGCCTTTCCCGGTGATCTCGTCGAATTCGACCGGGCTGCAGCCCGGCGGTTCGATCGCGCTGTCGGTGACCGGCGCGCCGGCCAGCGCACCCGGTGCCATTCACCTGAGCCTGGTGCCGGCGACAAGTCAGATCCCGGTCGGAGGGCAATCGCTGACCGTGCTCAGTACCGGGCTGTACGCCTTCCTCGGCTCCGACCCGACCGGCAACGCCCACTACCCATCGATCGCCATCCCCGGCGGCCCCGCCATGATCGGCTTGCGGCTGCATTCGCAGGCCGGCTTCCTGCGCGCGATCGGGCCTGCGTTCACGGTCTCGGGAGTCGCACGCCTGGTGGTGCGCTGACGCGAGAGGATTCTCGCCCGAGACCAGGAATGTAGCGCAAGGGACTCGCGCCCGGGTCTGTGGCTGGCGTCACCTCAGGAATGCGCCAATGCACGACCACTCCATCACCCTCTCCGTCCTCACCGCAACTGTGTTCGCCGCGGCCCCGCTCGCGGCCCAGGACGAACTGCTGCGCACGAAGCATCCCGGTTCGACAGTAACCGGCGCGATCGTCCACGACAGCACGCGCAACCGACTGGTCGTCGTGCAACCGACGGCGACCGCCATGGAGTTGTTCGAATGGGACGGAACGAGCTGGCAGCACATCCTCACCAACCAGAGCCCGCCGCCGCGCAATTCGGCGTCGTGGGTCTTCGATCCGGCACGGTCACGTTGCGTGCTGTTCGGCGGCCACTGGTGGTCGACCAACGTACGCGACGACGTCTGGGAGTGGGATGGTCGAGCATGGCATTCGTTCGATCCGGCGATCCGGCCCGGCCCCGCCGCGGATGTCGCCGCCACCTACGACGCCGCGCTCGGCGAAGCGGTGTTCTTCGGCGGCAAGCGCTTCGACACGACGCAGAACGCCGACATCCAGCTGAACGAGTTCTGGTCGTGGAACGGCAGCCGCTGGCAGCAGCACGGCGCCGCCTCGGCCGGCCCCGCGCCGCGAAGCCTCGCCGCGCTGGTCCACGACTCACTGGCCGGCGAGACCATCCTCTTCGGCGGCTACATCGGCAACAACGCGTTCTCGAACGAGACCTGGGCCTGGCGGCCGAGCAGCGGCTGGCAGCAGCTCACCACCAACGGCAGCCCCTCGCCGCGTGGCTGGCACGACATGGCGTTCGATCCGACGCGTGGGCGAGCGCTCCTGGCCGGACAGTACCTGCTGTGGAACAACGACGAGACGTGGGAGTGGCACGGCCCCACCAGAACCTGGACCCAGGTCTCGAGTTCACCACCGGCGGGCATTCGCCGCGATCGCCCCGAAGTCGTCTGGGACGGCCAGGACGTGCTGCTGTTCGGCGGGGTGGGGAACTTCGGCTCTGGTGCGTCCGACCGCTACGCAGCATTGTCGGACCTGCACGCGTGGAACCCTTCCGCTGCCTCCTGGACCGCCAGGCAAACGTCGATGCCGCCGGCGTCACGATGGATGATGGCCACCGACTCACAACGCGGCAGGCTGGTCGCCGTGCCGGCCAACCACTTCTCGATGGTCCTCTGGGAACGCAGTGGTGGATCCTGGACGCCGCAGGCCGCGCTCGGCCAACCGCTGCCGCTGCCGTCCTGGGGCCCGGGACTCGCCGACACCTATCGGGGTTCGGTGCTGTTGTTCGGCGGCTACAACTACAACCAACAGTACCTCGATCAGACCTGGAGCTGGAACGGCACGAGCTGGTCGCAGCTGCCGACCGGCCCTTCCTCGCGCCGCGATGTGGCGATGGCCGGCACGCCGTGGAACGGCGGTACGGTGTGGATGTTCGGCGGCCTCGAGTCCGAGACCCCGCTTGTCACCAGCAGCCAGCTCTGGGCCCATGACGGCGTCGGCTGGTCGCAGGTCACCCCGACGACACCGTGGCCACCGGCGCTGCACCACGCCGCGATGTGTTATGACCAGGGCCGCAACCGCCTGGTCATGTATGGCGGGCAGACCGGCGGCCCGGGTACCGACACCGATCAGACCTGGGAATGGGACGGCACACGCTGGTGGCAGGTCAGCCCGCTGCACCGGCCTCCCACTGCCTCTGGCCATCGGCTGGTGTACGACGCCGTCAACAGCCGCGTGATCGCGCTGCACTGGTACGGCGCGGCTTGGTCGTA
>JAGQRA010000620.1 GCA_020425885.1 Planctomycetota bacterium
CGAACACGCCGCAGAAGCCGAGCCAGATCACGGTGCCGAGCAGGCAGAGTCCGGCGGGTATCGCCAGGAACGTCAGCTTGTGGCCGAGGCACCAGCGCAGCATCGGTTCGTAGCAGCGCTGCAAGGCGGCGAAGAACAGCAGGAAGCCGCCGAGGCAGGTCATCGTCAACACCAGGTTCGGCAGCGCGCGATCGGGGCCGAGTGGCGACCAGGTCATCGACAGCACGACGGCGACCACGGCGGCGAGGGCGTAGTTGATGGCGCGTCGGACGAGGCGGACGGCGCGTTCCGGCAGCCGCGTCGCCAGCAGGTGCCAACCGCCGATGGCCACCGCGATCGCACCGGCCCACCAGGTGAGATACACCCCGAGCAGCAGCCCCGAAGCGACGAGCACGATCGCCAGCACCGGTACGCGGCCACGCTTCGGGTCGCGCACCCGCAGCAACATGTGCGCGACCGGCGGGATGATCACCAGCGCGACCACGATCGAGGCCAGCAGCGCGAACGTCTTGGTGAAGGCCAGCGGCTTGAACAGCTTGCCTTCGGCCCCGGCCATCGTGAACACCGGCAGGAAGCTGACCACTGTGGTGAGCACCGCGGTCAGCACCGCGCCGCCGACCTCCGATGAGCCGCGCAGGATCGCCGCCGCGCGCTGCTTGTGGTTGTCGCCGGCGTCGATGTGCTTGAGGATGTTCTCGCAGAGCACGATGCCCATGTCGACCATGGTGCCGATCGCGATCGCGATCCCCGACAGCGCCACGATGTTGGCATCGACGCCCGCGTATCTCATCGCGATGAACGCCATCAGCACCGCCAGCGGCAACAGCCCGGCGATCATCGCCGCGGTGCCGAGGTGTGCGACCATGGCCAGCACGACGATGATCGTGACCAGGATCTCGTCGCGCAGCGCGTCGCTGAGCGTGCCCAGGGTCTCCCTGATCAGCCCGGTGCGATCGTAGAACGGCACGACCGTGACCTGCGTCGTCGTGCCGTTCGCCAGCGTCTTCTTCGGCAGTCCCGGGGCCAGCTCGGCGATCCGGTGCTTGACCCGATCCAGGACCTCGAGCGGATTGGCGCCGTAGCGGACGACGACGACACCGCCCACGGCCTCGGTGCCCTCCTTGTCCAGGGCGCCACGGCGCAGCGCCGGCCCGCGGGCGACGTGCGCGATCTGCCGGATCGTGATCGGGACGTTGTCGCGCTGCACGACGACCGTGTCTTCGATGTCCTGCAGGCCACGCAGGAAGCCGAGCCCACGGATGACGTACTCGGCGCGGTTGACTTCGATCGTGCTCGCACCGACGTCGACGTTCGACATCCGCACCGCCGCGAAGACCTGCTCGAGCGTCACGCCATGGGCGCGCATCGCGTCGGGGTCGACATCGATCTGGTATTCCTGCACGTAGCCGCCGATCGAGGCCACCTCGGCCACGCCCTCGACGCTGGCGAGGCCGTAGCGCACGTACCAGTCCTGCGCCGAACGCAGCTCGTGCAGATCGAACCCGGGTGCCGCCTCGCCGGCCTCGTCGCGGCCCTCGAGCGTGTACCAGAAGACCTGACCGAGCGGGGTCGCATCGGGGCCGAGGGCCGGCTGCACGCCTTCGGGCAGGGTCCCCGACGGCAGGCTGTTGAGCTTCTCGAGGATCCGGGAGCGCGACCAGTAGAACTCGGTATCGTCGTCGAAGATGACGAAGATCGAAGCGAAGCCGAGCATCGAGCTGCTGCGGATCGTCTTGATGCCGGGCACGCCGAGCAGCGCCACGGTCAGTGGATAGGTGATCTGGTCCTCGACGTCCTGCGGCGACCGGCCGGGCCACGAGGTGAAGACGATCTGCTGGTTCTCGCCGGTGTCGGGGATGGCGTCGACCGGCACCGGATCACGCGGGAGACCCCGGATCTTCCAGTCGAACGGCGACACCATCGCGCCCCACGCCGTGAGGAACACGATCAGCAGCACGACCACGAGCTTGTTCGCCAGGCAGAAGCCCAACAGGCGGTCGACCGGACCCGCCGCCGGTTGCGGGCTCATCGTTCGGCCCCTGACGGCAGCAACCGCGACGCCACTTTGCCGCAGTTCTGCATGGCGGTGCCGAAGTAGGGATTCAGCACCTCGTCATCCCGCTGCAGCCAGTCGGCACCCTTGTTGTCGAACGCCATCGGACAGTGGATGCGGAAGAACGGTGCCGTGCCGAGGTGGCCGGTGCGGGCATGCAGCCGCGCGAGTCGGGAGCTCACCGTCGCGAAGTGTTGGCGGTGTGAGGCGAGACCGTCGAGGTCGGCGCCGAGGTCATCGATCACCAGCTCGAGGATGGCGCCGATCTCCGCGTCCACATCCTGTCGGCTCGACGCCGCCGCCGTCGCGACCGTCGCCTTGCGCATCCGGGCGTTGGCCAGGTCGTCCGCCGCCAACGCCAGCTGCCATTCGAAGTAGGCGGCGTAGAGCGGCTCGATCGCGGCCGCGACGGCAGGGTCGAGGGGCCGATCGTCGGATCCGCTGGCGGGCACACCGGGCAGTTCGCTGCGCACCTCGCCGCAGGTCAGCATCGAGGCGCCGAAGTACGGATTGCGGATCTCACGGTCCGTGTGCAGCCAGGCGGCGCCGGTGTCGCCCAGCGCCATCGGGCAGAACAGCTCGAACCGCGGCGCCGCGCCGTCGTGGCGGAAGGCGCGCTCGATCGCCAGTATGCCACGTGAGATCGTCGCGAAGGCCAGGCGCTGGGCGCCGATGTCCGCGCTGGCCGCGACGGCGGCCGCGGCGCTGGCCAGCTCGGGTTGTTCCTCGTCCAACAGCTGTCGCGCCCGCCGCGAGAGCCACTCCGGATCGAGGCCGCCCAGGCTGTCCTGCAGCGTCGTGGCCGCCGCCTTGGCGGCCGCCGCATCGTCGGCGGCGAGCCCCGCCTGCAGCGCGAAGTAGGCCGCGTACACCGGTCCGAGCGATGCCCGGAAGGCGACGGTCTCGTTGCCGATGAACAGCTGACCTTCGCCGGGCATCGTCATCATGCTCGGCTTGGCTCGGATCTGCATCGCGCTGTCGATCCGGAACGCACCCTGCACGACCACCTGCTCGTTCTCCTCGAGTCCCGATCGCACGATGTAGTCGTCGCCGGCACGGGGCCCGAGCACGATTTCGCGACCTTCGTAGACGGGCTTCTCGCCGCCGGTGACGGCGACATAGGTGACCGCACGCGTGCCCGTCACCAGCACCGCCGAAGCCGGCACGATCAACGGCCGCGCCGCGGTGACATCGTTGACGTAGCCCAGGCTCTCGGCCGGCACCAGGTCCATGCCGCAGACGTCACACTGCCCCGGGCCGTCCTTGACCACCTCGGGGTGCATCGGGCTGATCCACTTGCCGGCCAGCCGCGGCTCCAGCACCTGACCATCGCCACCGATGCGCGAACGCACCACGGCGCGGACGAACATGCCCGGCTTGAGGCGGCCGTCGCGATTGTCGACGTCGACGCGGATGCGGACGGTGCGCCTCCTGGCATCGACCATCGGATCGAGGAACGAGATCCAGCCCTCGAACAGGTGGCCCGGCACCGCCTCGGCCACGATCTGCACCGCCTGCCCGTACCGCAGCCACGGCAGGTCCTGCTCGTAGGCGTCGAGCTGGATCCAGAGGCGGCCGAGGTCGGCGATCCGATAGATCGCCGTGCCCTCGCTGACGTAGGCGCCCTCGTCGAGTCGCTTGTCGATGACGACGCCGGAGGCCGGGGATCGGATCATCATGTGATCCTCGGCCGTGCCGCGCGCCTCGATGGCGTCGACCTGGTCCACGGTGAGCCCCCAGAGCAGCAGCTTCTCGCGTGCGGCCTGGTAGCCGCGCCGGTTGCTGTCGGCGAGGAACTGACTCGGTTCGGCCGCGGTGGCATCGAGCCGATGCCGAACCTCGATCAGCTCCTGCTGCGCGGCGAGCAGCTGCGGGCTGTAGAGCGAGACCAGGTGATCGCCGGTCGCGACCTGGATGCCGGTGAAGTCGACGAACAGTCGATCGAGCCGGCCGGGCACCCGGGCCGCGATCGTCCGCACCCGGGTCTCGTCGTAGTCGACCTTGCCGACCATGCGCACCGGCAGGGTGACGAACCGGCGCTGCACCGGCGCGGTCTCGATGCCGGCCAGCCGAACCGAGGCCGCGGTCATCGCCAGACGACGCGGCCCGAGTTCGTCGCGCTGCCACGGCACCAGATCCATGCCACACTTCGGGCACGGCACGCGGTCCGGCAGACGGATCTCGGGATGCATCGGGCAGGTCCACAGCGCGGGCTGCCGAGCCTGCTCGCCCGGTGCCGTACCGTGCTCCGAAGCCGCGTGTGGTGTCGTCCACCATGACGCGGTGTGGCGACCGACGGCGAACGTCGCTGCGAGCACGGCGGCGCCAGCGAGCCAGAGAACGGTCTTCTTCACAACGCACCTCCGATCAGGGTCTCGAGCCGCGCGCGGCTCTGGTGGTAGTCGCGACAGGCACGCCAGTAGGCGATCTCGAAGCCCAGCAACGCCCGCTCGCTGTCGATCAGATCCAGCAGGGTGGACGTTCCTGCCGAATAGGCCGCGCGCGTCACCTCGAGGGACTCGCGCGAACGCGGCAGCAGCGTCTCGCGGTAGAGCACGACCTGTCGGCCGTTGTCGTCGAGCTGGAAGACCGCGTGCTGGAGGTCGGCGCGCAGGTTCGCGCGGCGATCGTCCAGGGCGTGACTGGCGGCGGCGAGATTGCGCTCGGCCTCGCGCTCGGCGGCGGCGTAACGGCCCCGACCGACCGGCAACGTCATGCTGACGCGCACGCCCCATGGGTCATCGCCGCTGCCGGCAACCGCGGTCGCGGCCGCACCGGTCTCGAGGTAGTCGACGCCGAGGGCGAGGTCGGGCCACGGCTCGAGACGGGCCAACTCCAGCGCCTGCTGGCTGCGGCGGATACCCTGACAGAGCCGCCGCAGCTCCGGGTTGTGCTCCAGGGCCCGGGCCAGCAGCACCTCGACCTCGAGCTCGGCGAGCCGCGGTTCGGTCAGTTCGGGCAACGGCAGCTCGCCTTCGCCGCGCCAGTTCATCGCCGCCTGCAGGCGCGCGCTCGTTGCCGGTCGCACCTTGTCGAGCGATGCCAGCTCGTTCTCGATGCGGCCGATCTCGACCTGCAGCCGCAGCAGGTCCTGTTGACCGCCGGTGCCGCCGGCGATCCGCCGTTGCACCACCGGCTCGATCCCGCGCAGCAGGTCGAACACGGCCCGCGTCGTCTGCAGCGACCGGGCCAGATAGGCGTAGTCGTAGAAGGCAACCGTGACATCGCGGGCGACGCGCAGCCGTAGCGCCGCGACCTCGAACCACTGTTCTTCGGCGGCGCCGTCGGCGACCGCGCCACGCAGCTCCAGCTTGCCGAACCAGGGCAGCGTCTGGGTCAGTGAATACCTGCGTTGCTGCGGTCCGGTCCGCGTCTGCAGGTCCTCGACGAATTGGGTGAAGCCGAGCTGCGGGTCGGGCAGGCTCGTGACCTGCGGCACGCGTTCGAGCGCGGCGCGCCAGCGCTCGTAGGCCGCCCGCAACCCGGCATTCTCGCGGAGGCCGTAGCCGACATAGCGGTCGATGTCGGCGATGCTCCGGACCTCGCCGGCGGGCGGCTCCGGCGATCGCTGTCGCGACGGCAGCGAGCGCAGCACCGGCTCGGTCTCGACCTGATCGGCGTAGAGCCACTCGGAGCGTTCGAGGATGCGCTCGCGATCCAGACCGGCATGACAGGCCGTGAGCGAGGCGGCAAGCGGCCAAAGGAAGAAGTTCCGTACTGCAGACATCGAGCCAACACCGTGCGAAGGGAAGAGTGACCGCGTCGCGACGACACGGCGGTCCGGTGCCAGGCAGCCGTCGCCGACCGCCGGACACACCAGCCTTCTGCCTAGATGAGGAAGGACTCGAACAGCACGAACAGGGGTGGCCCGGTGCGCGCCCTCGGAATCACTCGGGCCGCGACGAAACGGCCGCCACCGGCGGCAGCGACCACCGCCCAGGGGACGTGGCTCAGTGGCAACCACACCGGCGCGAGCTCCTTGGCCACACCCGCATCGACATCGGCCGAGAAGCCGAGCAGCGGTGGACCAGCGCCATCGCCGCAGTGACAGTCCGGATCGGGCTCGTCGCCGCCGGTCGATTCGCCCGGGCCCGGCCCGGGCGGGACTGGTGCCGGGCACTTGCCACAGCATGCCGGCGCCTTGGCGCGGCCGGCGCAGCAGCCGGACTGCGTCTCGCCCGACGGACCAGCAGGACTGGCGGTTTGGTGATGGGCGCAGCAGCAGGTCAGCGAGTGCGACCGCAACATGCAGCGCAGGCGGCCTTGGCCGGGCAACATCGCGACCTGCAGCAGCGCGATCAACACGCACAGCAGGAAGCGGTTTCTGACCAGGCGGTTCATCTCGATGTGGGCCCCGGCATTCTCGCACCCGAGCACTGCAGAGGCAACCATCGACCGATCGCCCGGGTCAGCCATACCTCTGGTCACCGAACATCGCAGACCGGCAGGATGTCCCGGCCACCACGTCGGCCGCGGCCTCCCGAGGTCGAGGGCGATGGCCGTCGGCCGATCGGACATTACAATCCTCGGCTCCTCCAAGGGTGCCACCCCAAAGGTGAGTTGCTGATGTCCACCAGGTTTCTCGCAGCGGCGTCCATCGCCATGTTCCTTGCCGGTTCGATCCAGTCACAACACATCGTCGCGCAGCTCTCCGGGCTGCCCAACCCGACCGGCGTGATCGACTTCGGCGCCAATCTCTATCCGAACCTGACGCCGATCACGAACCAGTTCAGCGGCATCACGGTGTCGCACGCCCGCTACTTCACCAACAACTACAACAACCTGGTGGGCGGCTTCCTGACCAACGACTTCAGCGGTCTGCCCAACACCGTCAGCGTCGTGTTCGCGCGCCCGATCACCGACCTCAGCTTCGTCTACCATCAGATCAGCACGAGCGCGCCGTCGACGATCAGGGCGCTGCTGGCCGGGGTCACGGTGACCTCGTTCTCGGGGACGTGGAACCAAACCCAGCCGAACAACTACTTCGGTTTCACCAACATCTACTTCGACGAGCTGCAGATCGACTTCGTCGCCGACTTCAACATCGACACCCTGGCGTACCGCGATCAGGCCGCGGGTTGCATCCTGCGGAACGGCACCGGGATCAACCCGACCGACTTCACCTGCGCGAGCCTGCCGGTCCTGGGCACGACATGGCAGGGGCAGATGGTGACGAATGCGAGCACCATCCTGACGATCCTCGGCTATGCGCCGAACGGGTTGGCCGCACCCTCGCCGCTGTTCGGCGGCGAGCTGCTGCTGCAAACGACACCGCCGCCGATCGCGATCTTCGGCTTCGGCTCCTACTCGATGGCGATCCCGTCGGCCTCGGCCTGGATCGGCACGGCGGTCGTGTTCCAGGGCTTCCGCGCCGAGGTGACCGCTACGGGGACGGCGCTGGTACCGCTGAATGCGCTCGAACTGGTGCTCGGACTCTGAGTCGTCTCCTCGGGAGTCACTGGAAGCAGATGCCGAAGCCGAGGCCGTAGAAGAACGCCCCGTTCTGGAAGGCGCGGTCGAGCCGATCGGACGACTTGAAGTTGAACTCGTACTCGGCGCCGAACTGCAGGAACACGTCGGGCTTGACGAAGTACTTGATGCCGATCTCGGGGCCGGCGGCCATCGTCTCCGTCACCGAATCGCCGTAGATGTAGCCGAGGTTGAGGCCGACGTAGGGCGTGACCTGCGGGTAGACGTTCTCGAGCGGGAAATGGTAGTCGATGGCGAACCGCGTCGCGGCGTCCCAGATCTGCGTCGTGTCGGCGCCGGTCTTGCTCGTCGACAGGTTCTGCCGCACGGCCAACTCGAGCTCGTCGGTGACGAAGTAGCCCAGGGTTCCGGCCAGCTGCGCGCCGCCGGCGCGAAGACGGTCATCGCTGGTGCCGGAGCCGCCAAGCAGGAACTCGGTGCGACTGTCGGGCAGGCGTAGCGCGTCGCGTAGCCGCGGCATCCGTTGCTGTGGACTCGGGTGGGTCGTTGCGGGCGAGACGGATGGCATGCAGACCGGGCCACCACCGACGGGCATGGTGGAGCAGGCGGACATGGCGACCGCTGCAGCCAGGACGAACGGGATGGCTTCGCGCCGGATCATGCTCCCAACAGAGCACCTGCGACAGCAAAGGCAACCCGGAAAGTCATCGCGCTGTGATCGGGGGGTACCCGTACGTCGCGTGAGCCCGCTGGTCTTCACGCCTACGGGTTGCACGAGTAGAGTCCTGCTGGTGCCACAGGTTCGATTGGACACCGAGGTGTTTTGATCCCGTCGACGGAGACGCACCATCTCGTCGACGCGCCGCTGCGATGCGTCGCGGTCGGCGCCGATTCCGCGCTGGTCGACATGTTCCGCGGTCTGCGCCGAGGCGTTCTGGCGTTGCTCCTGCTCGCGGCCCCGCTGCTGCTCGGTTCCTGCATGGCATCGAGATCCACGGCGGCACCGCCGCGTCAGACTCCTTCGCTCGCCAGCCTCGAACGGCTGGCCCGGGGCGAGCGGATCGCGCTGCCCGATGCGCAGCTGCTGATCCCGACCGACTATGTCGTACCTGCCGACGGCGCGGTGCCGCTCGCGATCCACTTCCAAGGCGGCGTCGTCATCGCCGAGGAGAACTTCGCCCGCATGCACCGCCCGGGCGTGTTGATCGCGTCGACATTGGCCGGACGCTCGAGCGCGTTCTCCGTGCCCTATCGCGATCCAGCGGCCTTCCGCACCTTGCTCGCCGCCGGCGAACGGGTGCTCGCCGAACGCGCCGGCCGCGAGGTCCGCTTCGGCCCGATCCTGATCACGTTCTTCAGCGCCGGCTACGGCGCCGTGCGCGAGCTGCTGAAGGAGCCCGAGTTCTTCGACCGGATCACGGCCCTCGTCTCCGCCGACTCGATCTACGCCTCGGTGGTCGCGCCCGATGTGCGCGCGCCCGAGGCCGAGCAGATGGTCGACTTCCTGCGATTCGCCCAGGCCGCGGCGCGCGGTGAAAAGACGTTCGTGCTGGCTCACGGCAGATATCGGACCGACTACGCCTCGACGGCCGAATGCGCGGATCTGGTGCTCGCCAGCGTCGGTGGCGTTCGACAGCCCGGGCATGGTTTCACCGACCGCGGGGTGCCGATCGGGGCGGAGTTCCATTGCCGCGGTTTTCACCTGTATGCCTTCGACGAGGCCACTGCCGGCATCCACGTCGATTGCCTGTGGATGATCCCGGAGCTGGTGCGGCGTCACGTCGGGGCCGGTTCGTAGCCGCACGGCGGTTCGTGAGCGGAGCGGCGCCGCTGCGGGGCGGGGCACCCACTTCGAGGAGAACGAGATCGGTCCACGGCAGCACAACTGATCTCCGTTGGACGAGGTGGCGTTGGTCGGCCCGGGCATGGATGCGTGCCCTGGCCGGGCAACGGCCGATCAGCGGAGAGGGGGGGCTCTACCGCTCTGCGCGCAACGGGCCGCTCCCGGCGACGAGGCCTTCGCCAACTGCACGCGCGGTCGAAGTCCGCATCGGAGCGGAAGGTCTGACGCGCCGCGGGCCTGCCTTTCGCTTCTCGGGGTGTCACTCATTCCGAGTGGCGCGACAGGCGGAGTCGCAGTCCGCCACCACGAGAAGACCCTGGAGTCACAGATCATGAATCTCGCCTCGAAGCGCGTTCGCCCACTCCTTCCCCTGGCCCTGCTGCCGGCAACGGCCATGGCCCAGTACGACCTTTGCACGATCGACGGCACGGACGCCGGCGATCGGATGGGGTATGCCCTGTCAAGCACGGTCGGCGCCGGCGGCCCGCTCGCCCTGCTCGGCGCCGACGTCGATGAAGTCCGCGGCCAGGCTCAGGGAACGGGCACCATCCACACCATCACCTGGCATGCGGCGACCGGATGCTTCAACCCCTTCTTCCTGCCGTTCCCCGGAACCGCCACCGGCGACAGGTTCGGCTTCGCCATCGACCGCGGGGCTCCGGGTCAGTTCATCGTCGGATCTCCCTACGAGGACCTGCCGGTGGGTGTCGATGCGGGTGCCGCTCGAGTGATCGATGCGACGACCGGCTCGACGCTGTTCGTGTTCAGAGGGCTCTCGGGCGGCGGGCTCGCCGGTTGGGCTGTCGGCTACGCCGGCGACATCGACGGCGACGGCAGTCCTGAGTACCTGCTCGGCGCGCCGAATGCGGTTCCTGGCTGTTTCGGCCGCCCCGGGGGCCAAGTGCTCGTCTACAGGGCCTCAGGCACCGGCCAGTTCCTCGCTGCGATCAATGGCAGCACCGCTTGCTCCAACGAGTCGTTGGGGCGGGCCATGGCCGGGTTGCTCGGCGATGTCGACGCGGACGGCCACGACGACTTCGTGGTCGGCAGCCCGACCTACAACCGGGTCTATGTCTACGGCGCGAATCTGACCGGGTCGGGCACCTTCGCCAGCATCAAGTCGATCCGCACGGACGCAGGGCCGGCGAACGGCAATCTCGGCTTTGCGGTCTGCACGGTCGGCGATGTCACCGGCGATGGCGCCCCGGACTACGCGGCGAGCTCGCCGGCGACCCGCCAGGTGCGCGTGATCGATGGCGCGAGCGGCGCGATCGTGGAGCAGTGGACCGGCAACGCCGCAGAGTTCGGCACTGCGATCGCCGCCATCGGCGATCAGGACGGCGATGGCACTACCGACCTGCTGATCGGGGCACCGGGGGCGAGCAGCAACCGCGGCGAAGCCTATCTGTTCTCGATCGGCACCGGACACCTGCTGGCGGTGATGCACGGCAGCCTGCCGGGCGGGAGGTTCGGCACCAGCGTGACGAGCCTGGGCGACCTCACAGGTGATGGCCGTGACGAGTTCGCCATCGGGGCTCCGGATGCCTCGCCGCCGGACCCGAACAGCCCTGGTGCGACGCTTGCCGGCGCCGGTCGCGCCCGCCTGTTCTGGTTCGATCCGACGTTCGCGCATGCCGCGCACTACGGAACCGGCTGTGCGCCGGCAGGCACATCGGGCCTCGAGCCTTGGATCGGGATGCCGTACGGCTACCCGAAGCTCGGTGGGAACTTCGCGTTCAGTGTCGCCCGGACGGCAGCGAACCAGCAGGCGATCCTCGCCGTCGGTCTCACCCCGAGCACGGCGCCGATCGATCTTGGGCTCCTGGTCCCGTCGTTGACTGGCTGCCTGTTGTTGGTCAGTGTGGACAGCTACAACCCGCTGAGCACGGCTTCCAAGACGACGAGCCTGGCACCCGGCCAGGGCTTCGCCGAGCTGGTAATCCCGATCCCGGCTAACCCGCTGTTCACCGGAATGAAACTCTTCGGCCAGTGGTACGTGATCGACCCAGGCCCGTTTCCTTTCAGAGGGACGATGAGCAAGGTGCTCGAAGTGACGATCTGAGCGCGCGGACCGTGGTACTGCCGGGATGGCGCCCCACCGGGTCCCGGGGTGAGCTACCTCGGTGTTCCGACGGTGCCTGAGTGCGCCTCATTCTGCTGCACGTGCACCTGACTGCTCGAGGTGCCGCGCCGCCGTGCACTGGGCGGATTCACGCAACTGCGTGCTTCGGCAACGGGAAGAGTGGTGGGCGTTACAGGATTCGAACCTGTGACCCTCAGCTTGTCGAGCTGATGCTCTAGCCAACTGAGCTAAACGCCCCGTTGCGAGGCGGAGATCATGGCAAGCCGGCTGCAGATCGCAAGTCCAATTCCAGGCCTTTCGGAGGCACCCTGCCACTGCGACAAGGCATCCACTCGCGCGGTCCGGGGCGCTAGGCTTCTCACCACTCCTCGCCGTATGAACTCGGATCGCCTTCAGCTTCGCATGCAGATCGAGCCGCCAGCTCGCGGCGGCAGTGCGCGGATCGGAGTCGGCGGCAACGAGCTCGTCTTCGAGGCGGTTCGCGGCGGCTACGTGTTGCTGTGGCACGCCGGACGACAGGCACGGCGCTACGTGGTCGGACTGCCCGACACCGGCGGGCTGAGCCTCGTGCTGCGGCCACCGCCGTACCCGATCAAGTTGCTGATCCGGGAGACGATCGCGATTGCGCCGGGGGCGAGGGTTCGCGGCTTCGTGCAGTTGCCCTTGGTACCGACGCTGCTGTGGAGCGGCCCGTCGGTCGTGACCTGCACCGGCACCGGCACAGCACCGGACTGTGCTGGTCGCAGCACCGTGCCGGCCGACGCGGAGCAGGTGTTGTTCGAGTTCACGCCGGCCGGCCTGACCGCGGAATGGACCGAGTCCGACGCCATGACCAGCTGCTGCGAGTCCTCGTGGTTCGTCCGTTTCCCGGTGCACGGTGGCGAGGCCCGGGTGACGGTGCCGCTGCGCCTCATGAACAGGAGTGGCCAGGTGCTGTCGCCGGCGCACGTGCCGATGAGCATGCAGGCATCGGACCTGCTCGAGCTGCGTTCGGGCATCGTCACGGCGCCGCACCGTTTGACCTGGAACGGTCGCGAGTGGCTTCGCACGCCGGCGGCGTCAGCCGAGGTCTCGGCATGATCGGCATCGTGCGAGCATGGGATCGCGCGCGATGTCTGTGCGCTGCGACGATGGCCGGTCTCGTCCTGACCGGTTGCAACGAGCGCGCGGTCAGCGAGTCGCAGCTGGAGATCGCTGCCGAGCTGCGGGCGCTGCGCGTCACGATACAGGACGCACAGTCGCCCGGGCCAACGCGACCGGCCGCTGACGCGACGGCGGCGGCGAGGGATCTCGCCATCGCCCTCGATCCACTGCGTGAGGTGCTGACCGCCCTGGTTGCCGACATGGCGGAGATGCAGACCCGACAGGCGAGCCTGGCCGGCGAGCTGCAGCGGTGGTCGCAGTTGCTGGCGCAGACCGCAACCGGCGCCAACCGCGACGAAGCCGCAGCACTCGCGGCTCGGCTCGAGGCCCTGGAGCAGGTGCTGCGGCAGCAGGATTCACGGCATCGCGAAGTCGAGGCAATGATCGGCGGCGCCTTGGAGAAGACCTCCGAGCGGCTCGAGTCGTTCTTGCAGCGAATCGAAGGAATCGCCGAGCCCGCAGCCGAAGCGCGGACCGGGACTCCGACCAACGAGACCACGACCAACGGCGCCGATGCCGGCAAGGGTCGCGGGGCTGCGACCGAACCCGAAGCACCGGAAGCGGCGAGCGGTGGGGGGCAGACCGGTACGCGCCTGCCCGACGATGCGAACTCACGACAGGTCCGCGCCAACACCGGTCTGCGCCGCGCCGGCAACCCCGACACCTCATTGTGGTGGTTCGGGGTCGCCGCCGCCGCGATCCTCGCCGGCG
>JAGQRA010000621.1 GCA_020425885.1 Planctomycetota bacterium
ACACACTGTCGGTTACGGTTGCACATTCGAGAGGAGTCGCTTTGGCTTCCTGTTGGCTTCGCAACCTCAGGTACGCCCGAGCCTCCTCTCGAAATTCACCCGGCTCGTGAATAGTCCGGGCTAGACGGCAACTCCGGTTGTCGCACAATCCCCGCATGCCCACCCTGCGCCAGCTCGCCTACGCGTTGTCCAGCCTGATCCTGTTCGCGCTGCCGGCGCGGGCCACGTGGTCGATCCTGATCGTCGATCTCGCCACCGGCGAGGTCGCGGTCGGCATCGCGACCTGTCTCACCGGCTTCGACCTGCGACCGTCGACGATCGTCGTCGTGCCCGGCTACGGCGTGGCCGCGGCGCAGTCGTTCGTCGGTCCGCTGTCGCTGCGCCAGATCATCCGCACCGAGCTGCTGAACGGCACTCCGACCAACCAGATCCTGGCCATGCTCGCCGCTGCCGACACCGGGCACCAGTCGCGCCAGTACGGCATCGCCGGCGTCGTCCACGGCACGACGACGTTCACCGGCAACGGCGCCGGGGCCTGGGCCGGCGGCCTGACCGGGCAGACCGGGACGCTGGTCTACACCGTGCAGGGCAACGTCCTGACCGGGCAGCCGGTGATCCAGGCCGCCGAGACGGCGATCCTGACCACGGTCGGCACCATCGGCGACAAGCTGATGGCGGCGATGGAGGCGGCGCGGTCGATGGGTGGTGACGGACGTTGCTCGTGTGCGACGACTCCGACCGCGTGCGGCTCGCCACCGGTGTCCTTCACCAAGGCCGCACACATCGGCCTCATGATCGTCAGCCGGCCGAGCGACATCGATGCGCCGTGCAACGGCACGGCCGGCTGCGGCGCCGGCGACTACTGGCTCGATCTCAACATCGCCAATCAGACCGTCAACGACCCCGACCCGGTGTTCCAGCTGCAGGCGCTCTACAACACGTGGCGTGCCCAGCAGGTCGGACGTCCGGACCACTTCCGGTCCGCGGTGACGATGAACGGCTCGCACCTGCGCGCCAACGGCATCGACACCCTGACCGGGACCGTCTGGCTGCGCGACGCGCAGGGCAATGCGCTCGGCAACTCGCTGCCGGTGACGGTCGGCCTGAGCGCACGCAGCACGGTGACGGGAGTGACGTTCGGGCCGGCGGTGCCGCAGGCGAACGGCAGCTACGCGTTCACGATGCGCGGCAACTTCGGCGCCGGTGAGGCGATCGTCGATGTCGCGGTCGACGACGGGCTCGGCCGTGTCGGCGTCTGGCCGCAGCCGATGATCATCGTCGACGATGCGTTCGGCAGCTGCGGCAGCGGCGCGATCGGCGACGGCAGCGGCGGCGTGATCGACGCGCTGCGCATCGGCGGCAGCGCCGGCCAGGACCGGGTCATCGAGACCGGTCTCGGCCAACCGTTCGTGCTGACGATCGATCCACCGGTCGGTGCGTCGACGACGTTGCCGGTCGGGCTGTTCGCGCTCTGGGCCCACCTCGGGATGCCGCGACCGACCTCGATCCTGCCGCTCGGTCCGGGCGCGGGCGCGCTGTGCTTCACGCCGTTCCCACTCGATCCGCTGGCGCCGACGTTGCTCCTCGCCGATGGCTTCGGACTCGGCGGTTTCATCGCCGCGACGCCCGCGCCATGGACGCTCGGATTCCCCGGCGTGCCGGCGCTGCTCGACTTCGCCCTGCAGGCGGCGATGGTGGTCGACCTGCAAGGCACTGTCGCGGCCACGAACGCGATCCTGTTGCGGACCACTACCTTGCCGGCGCCGTTCATCTCGACGATCACGCCCACGGTCGCGGCCGCCGGCGCGCCGGTGACGCTGGCCGGCAACAACTTCTTCGTCGGCGCCGAACTGCGCGTCGGCGGCAACCCGACCCCGATCACCTCGATGTCGCCGACCGCGGTGTCCTTCACCATGCCGTCGGGTCACGGCTGCGACACCACGATCTCGATCGCCAACCTCGGCACCGCCGCGTCGTCGCGGGTGATCAACGGCACGCCGAACGTGACGACGCAGTACAGCACCTCAGGGCCGGCGGCGGGCGGGGCGTCCTTCATCATCACCGGCCAGAACCTCGGTGCCGCGACCGTGACGTTCAACGGCGTGCCGATGACGATCACGGTGCAGAACGCCACGGCGATCGTCGGCACCACGCCGCCGGGAACGCCGGGGCCGGCGACCGTCATCGTCGGCAACGCCATCGGTTGTCAGGACGTGATCCCGTACACCTACCTCTGATCGGTTTCCGTGCTGCGCGAGCGGGATCCTGTTGGCAGCGAAGGTTCGCCGCCACACCGGCGCCGGCGAAAGACCACCACCGATCCATCGCACCGGTGCGATCCACACCGCGCGGCGTGATCGCGTAGAATCCGCCGCGTCCCTGCCTCCCTTTTTCCATCAACCCATGCTCAAGCCGTACTCATTCGCCGTCCTGGTGGCGTTCGCGGTCCTCGGTCCCGTCGTCGCGCAGGATGCCGCCGCGACGTCGACGGAACAGAAGCTCCACCCCTACCTGCGCGATCTCGTGCGCACCGCCGAGCCGACGACGAGGATCCCCGTCTACTTCGTCATGGCCGATCGGCTCGGCTACGACCATTGGTTTCCACGGGTCTTCGGGATGAAGCTCGAGCAACGCCGCGCCACCGTCGTGGCCGAGCTGCAGCAGCATGCCGAACGGACCCAGCACGACCTGGTCGAGTATCTCGCCGCCGCCGAGGCTGCCGGTGATGTCGCCAACGTGCGCAGCAACTGGCTAGGTAACTTCGTCCTGGCCGAGGCGACGCCGCTCACCATCCTGAATGCCGCGACCGACGATTCGGTCGCCGAGGTCTGGTTCGACTACATGCCGCCGCTCGCGGCCGTCGAGGACAGCGACCCCAGCGACCCCGGCGCGGCGGCCGCCGCCGCGTTCATCGGTCCGCTGCCAGCGACGGCCGCGGTGACCTGTGCGCCGCCGCGGACGCCGGGGCCGGGCCCGAATGCGGTGTCGGCCGACGACGTCTGGGCGCTCGGCATCGAGGGGGCCGGCGTGATCGTCATGAACTCCGACTCGGGGATCGACACCTCGCCGTCCTACCACAGCGACCTGATCAGCCACATCTGGACCAACCCCGGCGAGATCCCCGGCAACAACGTCGACGACGACAACAACGGCTTCGTCGACGACGTCAATGGTTGGAACTTCGGCAGCAACACCAACAACCTCAACGACAGCGGCGGCCATGGCAGCAGCACCGCCGGCTGCATCGCCGCCGACGGCACCTGCACGGGTATCACCCACGGCATGGCGCCGCTGGCCACCATCATGACCGGCGCCCTCGGCGGCGAATCGTCGCAATGGCAGGCGATCCAGTACGGCATCCAGATGGGCGCCCATCTGCAGACCAGCTCGCACAGCTACAAGCTCTACTTCAACCCGCCGCCGAACTACAAGATGCACCGCGACGTCGGCGTCACGTCGCTGGCCGCGGGCCTGATCCGCACCAACTCGACGTCGAACGACGGCAGCCTCTGCGGCAGTTCGTCGAGCGCCGGGCGCAAGCCGTTCAACATCTCGGCGCCGGGCAATCTGCCGCCGCCGTACCTCGATCCGAACCAGACGCTGCAGGGCCAGCTCGGCGGCGTCATCGGCGTCGCGGCCTGGAACTTCAATTCCAACGCGCTGATGAGCTACTCGCCGTGTGGCCCGTTCGCCTGGAGCCTCGCCGACGTCCTCGTCAACCGCCCGACCTACACCACCACCAATCCCTGGGATCCGGCCTACAACGACTATCCGTGGACCGGCGGTTCGCAGATGGGGCTGATCAAGCCCGACATCAGCTCGCCGACCGGGACGACGACCACCACCAGCGCGCCGTGCAGCTTCTCCACCTTCAGCGGCACCTCGAATGCGACACCGTGCGCCAACGGCGTGATCGCGTTGTGGAAGAGCGCGAACATGAGCCTGACGCCGGAAGACGTCGGCATGATCGTGCACCAGACCGCCGATGATCGCGGCACGGTCGCCGGCAAGGAGAACAATTGGGGTGCGGGTGTCATCAACGCCGACCGCGGCGTGCGTCGGGCGCTGTGCGTGCATCGCGTCGACGGCCAGCCGGCCTGGACCGTGGACCACTCGGTGGCCGCCGGCGCGGTCGCCTTCGATCTCGACGGCGTGCCGAACTCGGCGGCGCTGATGATCCTCGGCTTCGCGCGCAGCACGGTCACGATCGGTCCGGTGACCGTCGGCGTCGGCGCCGCCCCGATCTCGTTGCGCTTCGGCCTGACCGATTCGCAGGGCGACATGTCGGCGTCGCTGCCCGTCAACGGTGCGATGGTCGGCCTCTCGATCTTCAGCCAGTCGCTGCTGCTCGATTCGACCTACACCAACGAGATCCTCAGCAGCAACGTCATCGGCCTTGGCTTCACGCCATAGGGTTCTGGTCCAGGCTGACCGGGGCTCAGGGCGCCTGCGTGCCGAGCACCTGCGGCAACGCCTTGAGGTGGGCGAGTATCGGCAGCCCGTGGATCTCGGCCTCGACTGGACCGGCCTGCATCTTGACGCCCTTGACGTCATGGTGCAGCCCTTCCGGTGACAGCGCCTTCACCGCCCACCACGAACCGTCGGCCGCGATCGCCTTGACGTGCAGGATGTTGCCGGCGCGGGCCACGGCGCGCACCGCGAGCCGCTGGCCGTCGGGCATCAGCGCCCTGACCTCGAGCTGCGTGCCGTCGGGGCGGATCGCGCACACCGGCCCTTCGTCGTCTTCGCCGGCCATGATCTTGACGGCGAGCTGCTGGCCCTGGCGCAGCGCCTTGATGTCCATGACGTGCAGGTTGCCGTCGCTCTCGACGGCCTTGACGTCGAGGATCGCACCGTCGGTGTCGATCGCCTTCACGTCCACGGTGCGACCTTCGGGATGGATGGCCTTGACGTGCCAGATGCGGGTGTCGCCCGACGCGGTCATGATCTGCGGCAGCGCCTTGCAGTGGGCCAGGATCGGCACCCCGTCGATCTCCGTCTCGAGCCGGTCCGACACCATCTTGACGCCCTTGATGTCCATCAGCTCGCCGCGCCGGGAGATCGCCTTCACACCCCACCGCCGACCATCGTCGGCGATGGCCTTGATGTGGACGATGTTGCCCGCCCGTTGTGTGCCGACGACATCGAAGCGGCCGCCTTCGGGCAGCAGGGCCCGGATGCGCAGCGTGCGGCCATCGGGCGTGATCGCGCACAGCGGCGCGTGGTCCGCCTCGGCCAGCACGAGCTTGACGGGCAGGGCGGTGGCGCCGCGCAGACACTTGACGTCCATGACGTGACGGTTGCCCGGCGTCGCGATCGCCTTGACGTCGAGGATCGCGCCGTCGTCATCGATCGCCTTGACGTCGACGAAACGACCGGCGGGGTCGACGGCCTTGACGTGCCAGATCTCGGTGCCGGCAGACGGATCGCCGCCGAACATGGCGCAGGCGGGCAGGATGGCGCACAGCAGGGCGTAGATGGACGAGCGGGTCTCGGTGGGCACGGCGAACTCCGGGTCGGGGACGTGGGCGATGCGAAGGATCGGTTCGTGTTCTAACCACGTCGGATCCGTCGTTGCCACCGTCGGATCGGGCCTGCGCACTGAGCCGGTAGCGCCTACGGACTCCGGCACAAGGCACCGCGCTTCAACCGTCGACGGCGCGCGACAACCAGCGGTGCGGCCGACGTTGCTCGGCCGGCAGTTCGCGATCCACGCGAGAGAAGCCGCGCCGGCCGGCGTCGCCGACGATCCAGCCGACGTCCTCGCCGTCGAGGCCGAACGCGCGGCCGACGATCGTGTCCAGCTCGACGAGCAGGGACCGTCGCCGGTCTCCGCCGACCGCGGCCCGATGCGAATCATCGGCCCAGCCCTCGATCGCGGCCTGCCGCCACAACCCACCGTGCCAGGGCAGCACCGCGCAGAGCTGCAGGCACAGGCGTGCCAATGCGGTGGCGGTGTCGTCATCGAGAATCGGCAACACACAGTCGGCGAGCACGAAGCCGTTGAGGTTGGTACCGGTGAGCCGGCGGCGCAGCGCCCAGTCGAACGGCAACGAGCCGAGGGCGGCGGCACCGGCGGCCATCGCCAGCAGCGGCTGCGCGGTCGCAGCGCGCGGTGTCAGCACGCCGAGCGAGTTGCCGCACGGCACGTCGGGCAGCAGGCAGGTCACGGCGGTGCGTTCGTTGGTCGCGTTCGACAGCGCCCGCAACACGACGCGGGCGGCGGGACGATCGCGACCTGCCGCGAGCCAGGGTTCTGCCGACACGAGATACTGCGGTCGCAGCTCGTCGTCGCGGCGGGGGCGTTCCCAGGTCGTCGCGTGGCCGGTGCCGTGGCGATGGGCGCCGGTGTTCGGGTGCAGGTCGTAGACCATGGCGCCCTGGTACAGCGGCAGCATGGCCTCCGCATCGCGGCGCCAGACCGCGTCCTCGCCGCGGACGAAACCGTTCGCCTCGGCCTCGCTGCGCAGCACGAAGTGGTGGCGGTCCGCGGTCATGTTGAAGTCGCCCTGGCGCCAGCCGAACGCGCCATCGGGTCCGACGAGCGGTCGACCGTGGCGAACGATGCGCTCGAGGATGGCGAGGTCGCGCGGGTGCTCGACCTCGACGAAGGTGCGATGGCGGGGGCTCAGCAAGGACAGCAGCCCGGCCGGGTAGGCGACGTGCCGCGGCGAGGCCGCCGCCCAGTCGTCGGGGTCGGTGCGGCCGAACGCGACCTTGACGCTTGCGGTACGGCCGCCCTTGCCGCCGGTGATCACCGCGAAGCGGTAGCGACCATCGATGTCGAACAGCCGTTTGCGGTTCTCGAAGCCGAACATCCATTCCCATTCGCAGCGTTCGAGCAGCAGCCGGCGCAGCGCCGCGGCGTCGCGGTCGAACCACAGACTGGCCGGCACGATGAGTCCGAAGCGGCCGCCGTCGCGCAGCAGCTGGTGGCCGCGTTCGACGAACAACCGGTAGGTGTAGAGCTTGCCCGAACCCTGGTGCACGAAGCGCGGTCGCAGGGTGGCGATGCGGTCGCGGGCCTCGGCCGTCGCCTGCAGCGTCTCCCACGGCGGGTTCGTCAACACGGCATCGAAGCTGCCGTCGCGTTGATCGATGAGGCCATCGCCGTGGCGGATGTTGCCGGCGATCGCCAGGACGCCGGGGGAGTCCGCGCCACATGCCTCGTGCACGGCGAGGGCGGCGAGCGCGGCCGCGGTGCTGTCGATGTCGACGCCGTGCAGGCCGAGCGCGGCGCGGCGCGTATCGAGGCCCGAGCGTTGCAGGCAACGCAAGGCCGCGATCAGGAACGTGCCGCCGCCCACCGCCGGATCGCAGATCCGCAGCGTCGCCGGGTCCCGCCGTCGGAGCAGCGGCGCCAGGGTGCGTTCGACGGTCGGCTCGACGAGCGCCGCCGGTGTGTACCACGTGCCGCGTTGCTTGCGTTGATCGGCAGCGAGCAGCGTCGGGTAATGCGCGGCCAGCGCCGCGAAGCTGCCGTCGGCGGCCGCTTCGGGTCCGGTACCGGGGTCGACCTCGTCGCCTTCGCCGGGCTCACCGGGTTCGCCGTGCGCGAGCGGCAGCAGCTGCAGGGCGAGCCGCGGCGACAGGCGTCTGGCGACGAGCCGGCGGATCGCGTGCCGGGCCCGAGCCCACCGGTCGTGGCAGCGTTGTGGCCCGGTGGCCGGGTTCATCCGAGCTGCGCCTTGAAGCCGGCGTCGCGGAGCGATGTCAGGATGCGATCGACATGGGAAGAGCCGTGGGTCTCCATGACGACCACGAGTTCGGCGTGACGGCCCGCGACCTCGACGAACAGGCGCTCGTGCTCGATGTCGACGATGTCGGCGCCGGCGGCGCCGATCATCTCGGTGATCTGGGCCAGGGTGCCGGGCAGGTCGGGGATCTGGATGCGCAGGCGGGCCACCTTGCCATCGTGTTGCAGGCCGCGCAGCAGCACGGTCGACAGCAGCCGGCGATCGATGTTGCCGCCGCTGATCACGATGCCGACGTCGCGGTTCCTGAAGAGGTCGCGATTGCTCAGCACCGCCGCGAAGGCGGCGGCGCCGGCGCCTTCGGCGACGATCTTGCCGTGCGAGGCCAGCACCTGGATCGCGGTCTCGATGGCTGCCTCGTCGACGAGCAGGATGTCGTCGACGAGCGCCTGGATGATCGGCGCGGTGAGCTCGCCCGGCGACTTGACGGCGATGCCGTCGGCCAGCGTGTTGGTGCGCAACACCGGCATCGGCTCGTTGCGCACGCGGGCGAACATCGACGGACAGAGCGCGGTTTGGACGCCGATCACGCGGATGTCGGGGCGGTGACGGCGGGCCTCGATCGCCATGCCGCTGATCAGGCCGCCGCCGCCGATCGGCACGACCAGCGTGTCGAGATGCGGCGCGTCCTCGAACAGCTCGATCGCGGCGGTGCCCTGACCGGCGATGATGTCCTTGTCGTCGTAGGGGTGGATGAGTTCCAGTTCCCGTTCGTCCGCCAGCTGGCGCGCGGTCACGTAGGACTCGCTGACCGACTCACCGCGCAGCACGACGTTGGCGCCGTGGGCCTCGGTGCGTTCGACCTTGGCGAACGGCGTCGAGACCGGCATCACGATCGTCGCCGCCAGGCCGAGGCGGTTGGCGTGGTGGGCGACCCCCTGGGCGTGATTGCCGGCCGAGGCGGCGATCACGCCGGTCGGCGGGTTCGGCGATTGCGCCAGCCGCTGCAGCTTGAGGCACGCGCCGCGGTCCTTGAACGACCCCGTGAACTGCAGGTTCTCGAGCTTGAACGCGAGCCGCGCCGCGGCCATTTCGCCGAGGCGTGGGGCGACCAGGGTCGGCGTGCGCACGACGTGGCCGTGGATCGCGGCGGCGGCCGAGTGGATGTGCGCGGCGGTGACGGGGAGCGTGGTCAAGTGGCGCGGAGCTTAACGAGTTGCCGCTCGGTTCGGGAGCGAGCATCATGTCACCGATGCAGCCGTTCGTGTGGGGTCTCGTCACGGCCCTCAATCTCGTGACCTTCGCCGTGTTCGGCTTCGACAAGGCGATGAGCCGGCGGCGCGGCGCGCGGCGGATCCCCGAACGGACCTTGCTCTGGTGCATGTTCCTCGGCGGCTTCGTCGGCGCCTGGATCGGCATGAGCACCTTCCGTCACAAGACCAGGAAGCACCCGTTCCGCGTCTGGGCCGCCGCGGCCTCGCTGGCGAGCCCGCTGTGGCTGCTGGTCTGGTGGACGTGGTGAGCGCGCGACGTGCGACTGCTACCAGAGAAACGCCGCAGCGGCACCGGATGCCTGCGCTTCTCGGTCGACGCTGTGCCGCGTTGCGGCGTCCGGGGGCTCAGAGCCTGAGTTCGACCTTCGCCTTCTCGCGCGCGGAGAACATCAGGTTCTCCTGTCTCGACCGCTGCATCGCGCCCTTGATGGTCGGCATCGCATCGTCGGAGAACAGGATGAAGATGTGCTGGGTGAACTCGAGGCGCCGGATGATGTGCCAGCCGTAGCGACTCTCGACGACGTCGCTCATCTCACCGTCCTTCAGCGCCCACGCGGCGCGGCAGATCTCGGGTGGGAGCCGGTCATCGAAGCGGTGGATGCCGATGATCTTGCCGCCGTCCTGCCGCGTGCGCGAGTCCTCGGAGTACATGCGCGCGACCTCGGCGAAGTTGGAGCCGTCGGGCTCGAGACTGGCCTTGATCTGGGCGATGCGCGTCGAGGCCAGGCCACGGCCCTCGTCGCGCAGCAGGATGCCGGTGCCGGAGTCGCGGTGTTGGATGAGGATGTGCTCGATGGTGACGGCGCCGCCGAACGTGCGGGCGTTGCCGGTGTAGAACGCGTGCAGCTGGTCGCGCGAGTACTCGCCGGGTTCGAGGTAGTCGAGCCAACCCTGCACCTCCATCGCCAGTCCGCTCTGCAGCTGGAAGTTGGTCAGCAGCCGGTTCACCTGCTTCTGGCTCAGCTCGGCCGGGTGGCCGCTGTTGGCCCGGCCTTCGACGTAGCGGGCGAGGTGGGCCTCGAAGTCCGTCTTCAGCCTGGCGCTGATCGCGGCATCGAGCTTCTCCTGGTCGATGTCACGGTCGGCGTTGGCGAGTTCGAGCGCCTTGATGTCGGCGAAGTGACGGACCCAAGGCGCGATCAGGTCGGAACGCAGGTAACGCTGGAAGCCGGGCTGGGTCTCGAGCAGTTCGGCGAAGCGGGGGTAGTGCCGCTCTTCGATGTAGGCGACCAGGTCGCCGAGCGAGTACGGCCGATCACCGACGACGGCGACCGTGGTCTCGCGGTCGGCCGGGTAGCGGAGCAGGATGAAGTGCGGCTCCTGTGGCGCGGCCAAGGTCGGCTGCTTGGGCGCCGGTGTCTCCTGTGATTCCGGGGCCTGCGACCCGGGTGCGTTCGCTTCGGGCTGCTGCACCTGCGGTTGCGGCTCTTGGCCTCGGGCCGTCGCGGCCGCAGCGACCGTGGGCACGAGCAGGAAGGTGATGAAGCCGGTGTGGATCAGGCGCATCGCTGGCATCGTGTGGTTCAGCATGGGCTGCCTCTAGCATCGCCGCAATGCAGCGTAACCTTGAACCGGCACAACGCCCTGAGTTCGATGGCGGGACATCATGACCACGCCGCAATCCCGCGCCCGACTGCTCGATGCCATCGATCGGCGCTTCGGTGAGGAGTTCGGGGACGGCGGTCAGCGCTGGTTCTTCGCCCCCGGGCGCATCAACCTGCTCGGCGCCCACCTCGACTACAGCGGCGGCGACGTGTTGCCGATGGCGATCGACCGCGGCATCTACGCCGCGGCCCGGCTCCGGTCCGATGGGCGGTTGCGCTTCGTCAGCCTCGATCAGGAGTTGCGGCTCGAGGTCGCGGCGGCCGACATCGGGCCGCACACGGTCCCGGGCTACGGCTGGGCCGGCTACCCGCTGGGCGTCTGGCAGGGCTTCCGCCAGAAGACCGGTCACGGGGCCGGCCTGGAGATCGTGGTCGGCGGCGATCTCGCCATGGCGTCGGGGTTGTCGTCGTCGGCGGCGATCGAGGTCGTGACCGGCATCGCGCTCGATGCGCTCTACGAGACCGGCCTGTCGCGGCAGGAGATCGCCATGATCGCGCACGGCGCCGAGACCGGCTTCGTCGGTCTCCGCTGCGGCATCATGGACCAGTTCGCGTCGGCCCTGGCGCGACCGGGTCACGTGCTGCTGCTGCATTGCGGCGGGCCCAGCTTCGAGCACGTGCCGTTCGATGCCGCGGCCTGCGAGCTGCTCGTGCTGGACACCAGGAAGACGCGCGAGCTGTCGCTGACGGTCTTCAATCAGCGCGTCGCCGAGTGCGCGATGGCGCACGAGGTGCTGCGCGCGCACGTTCGCGACCTGCCGCATCTGGCCTACTACTCGGCCGAGGACCTCACCCGCGGCGAGCCCGCGCTCAGCGACCTGCTGTATCGCCGGGCCCGGCACGTGATCGGCGAGATGGTGCGGATGCGGGAAGGTGTCGCCGCGCTGCGTCGCCACGACTACGCCGGGCTCGGCCGCCAGCTCGATGCCAGTCACGAATCGGTGCGGGTCGACTACGCCGTCAGCTGCGACGAACTCGACGTCATCACCGATGCGGCGCGCTCGCATCCGGCGACGTTCGGCGCCCGCCTGACCGGCGCCGGCTTCGGCGGTTGCGCCGTCGCGCTGGTGCGACCGGGCGAGTCCGAGGCCGTCGCCGCGATCGTCGCCGAGCGCTTCACGGCTCGGTTCGGCATCGCCCCGGGTTTCGACCTGCTGCGCATCGGCACCGGCCCGGGCGAGATCCGCGGCTAACCGCGACGGCGCTGGGCAGCGGCGCACGGTCGATCACTGCCAGGAAGCGTGCCGACGGCGATGGCCGGCGGGTAGAGTGGCGCCTCGCAATGCGTGGGCTCTACATCGAACGTGGCAATCTCGTCGTGCGCGATGATCTGCCCGAGCCGGTGGCGCGGCCGGGCTGGACACGGGTGCAGGTCCATCGCGCCGGCATCTGCGCCACCGATCAGGCGTTGGCGCGCGGCTACATGGACTTCGAAGGGGTGCCCGGTCACGAGTTCGTCGGCGTCGCGATCGACGGCCCAATGCAGGGCACGCGCGTCGTCGGCGAGATCAATGCCGGTTGTGGCGAGTGCCACGCGTGCCTCGAGGGTGACAGCCGGCACTGCGAGGCGCGGACCGTCCTCGGCATCGCCGGCCTGCAGGGCGCGTTCGCCGAACGGCTGACGTTGCCGACCCACAACCTGCTCGCCATTCCCGCCGGCGTCGATGACGACGCGGCGACCTTCACCGAACCGATGGCGGCGGCGCTGCACATCGCCGACGACGTCGACCTGGCCAGCCATCGCCGCGTGCTGGTCGCCGGCGACGGCAAGCTCGGCCTGCTCTGCGCGGCGGCGCTGACGCTGCGCGGCTCTGATGTGACGGTCGTCGGCCGCCATCCGGAACGGGCCGCGCTGCTCGGGCTGCCGCTGCGGTTCGTGACCGGCTGGCTCGAGCACGATCCCGAGGACTTCGACCCGGTGGCGCCGTTCGACCTCGCGGTCGAGGCGACCGGCAACGCCGACGTGTTGCCGCGGCTGCTGCCGTTGGTCCGGGCCCGCGGCACGGTCGTGCTCAAGACGACCACCGAACGACCGACCGCGATCGAGCTCAGCGCCTTGGTCGTCGGCGAGCAACGCATCGTCGGCTCGCGCTGCGGCCGGTTCGCGCCGGCGCTCGAACTCCTGGTCGAGCACGACTTCGATGTGCGGCCGTTGATCAGCGCGCGCTACGGACTCGACGATGGCATCGCGGCGTTCGAGCACGCGGGCCGCGCCGGCGTCCTCAAGGTGCTGCTGGACATCACGCCGTGAACGGCGCGTCGGCCACGAGCCGCGGCCTGAGGCTGCGGCGCGCGTTGCGGGCCGTGCTGGTCCCGCTATGCTGCCCGACCCCGAGGACCTCGCCTCGCTTCGCATGATCCGTTCGTCCTACTACGCGCTCCTGGCCATCGTGCTCGGCCAGGCCGCGTTCGGTCTCTGGGGACTCGGGCGCGCGCGATGGAATGCCGAAGGTCCCGGGATCGTGACCTGCCTCACCGCCTCGGGCGAGGATCGGATCCGGCGGGCCTTCGGTGACGACGCCGCGATTCTCGATCTGATCGCCGCCCACGTTCCCGACGACGGGCTGGTGTTCGTCGACTGGCCGGTGACCTTCCAGGCCGCGCGCGATGCCAGCGATGTCGGGGTCGAAGCCGGGCCGGTGATCCGGTGGCTGGCGACGATCGAACGCGTCCGCGTGCTGACCTACCCGGTGCCGACGATCTTCCGGATGATGCCGAACGCGTTCGTGGCGGCCGAGAACGTGGCCAAGCAGGCGCCTTCGGTGTGGGTGCTGTCGCCGGGCGCGGACCATGTCGCCGGCATCGCGCCGATCCTGCCGGCCGCGATCGCGCAGCTGCCGGCCTCTTTCGGCAGCCCTGAGGGCCGCGCCGGCTGGTCGAATGCGGCGAGCAACTCACGGGTTCAGCTGTGGAACTACCAGCCGGATTGATCGATCAGCTCAGGGTGCTGGCGGTGGCCGTGGTGCCGCCACTGGTGCTCGGCGCCGGCGTGCTGCGCGCCATCGGCTTCGACCTCGCGCTCGGCAGGCGGGCGTTCGCCGCCTACGCGTACCTGATCGGCCAGCTCGTGCTGGCACCGTTCACCTTGCTGTGGCTGGCCACGGGCAAGGTCGTGCCCGGCCTGTCGCTGCCGGTGGCGGCGATCGTCATTGGCGCGGTCGCGTGGCTGCGTCATCGCAAGGCCCGCGAGCGCGAGCGTGCACGGCCGGTCGACTGGCCGATGGCGATCACGGCGATGCTGTGCTGCGCCTGGCTGATCGACGGGTTCCTGGCGGTCAACATGGCGCCGATCACGAACGGTGACGAGGGTCTGATCTGGAACGCGAAGGCCCGCGTGCTCGGCTACGCGCCGGACTTCGGTATCGCCATGGGGCTGTCGTACCATGTCGGCCACGCCGCCTACCCGTTGCTGAATCCGCTGGTGCAGGTGCTGGCCGATATCGGGCACTCGGGGATGCAGGCCTACGAGAGTCGGATCCCGATCCAGGGCTTCGCGATCGCGCTGATCCTGCTGTTGTCGGCGGCGCTGAGCCGGTTGCCGCGGCTGCTCGGCATCGGGTTGTGCGTTGCGTTCCTCGGCTGTGGTGTCTTCGTCGGGCATGCGCCGTGGGCCTGTGCCGACGTGCTCGAGGGGCTGGCCCTGCTCGGCGCCGCGATCGCCTACCTGCGCTTCGAGGAGAGCGGGCAGGTGAAGTTCTGGCGCCTCATGTGCCTGTCTCTGGCGGCGGTGGTCGCGGCCAAGAACGAAGGGCTCATGCTGGTCCTCGTGTTCGCGCTGGCGCACTGCCTGCGCGTTCTCGCCGGCCGGCTGCGACGTCCGGCCACGACCGCGCCGTCCCACACACCCGGCGGTCGTCGCGGGCTGAACTGGCTCTGGCTCGCGGTCCCGCTCGCCGCGCTCGCCGGTGGCCAGTGGTTCAACAGCCACTACGGCCTCGTCACCGACCTCGTCGACCCGGCGAAGGGCAACGGCATGGGCCTGGTCGAGCGTTCGCTGCGCAACCTGCCCGAACGCGGCGCGACCGTGGTCGGGCACTACGCGCGATCGCTGGCCAGCAGCGACAGTCGCTGGTTGGTGCTGATGGCGTTGGTCGTCGGCACCGTGCACGTCGTGCGCTGGCCGCGGCACGCCATGGCGACGGTGCAGCTGACGCTTGTCGGTGCCCTGCTCGGCTACGTGCTCGTGTTCGTCGGCACGCCGAACCCGCTGCTCTGGCATCTCGAGACCGCTGTCGACCGCACGCTGCTACAGATCACGCCGATCGCGGTGTTGGTGCTCGGGTATGCCGCCGCTGGCATGCGCCCGCACGAGCGCCACGATTCGATCGAAGGCCGTGGCGGGGTAGTCGCCGGCGAACGGTAGGTAGACGATCCGCGCGAAGGCCGCCTCGAGGCGCGGCAGCGCATCGGCGATCGGGGCGAGCGTGGCGTTCTGCGTCGCGTCGAAGCCGTGGGCGCGCAACGCGGTCACGACTTCGGCCGGGTTGTCGCAGAGGATCGGGAACACCCAGTAGTGATGCGGTGCGCCCTGACGCGCGGGGACGATGACGCGGTCGCGGAGTCGGTCCGCCAGCGCGCACCCGATGGCGGCGCGAGATGCCATGTCCGTCACCGCGCAGAGGCGACGGGCGAGCAGCCGCAGCAGTGGCCGGCTCGGCCGTTCGCGGATGGCGTGCATCAGCTCGCGGCCGGCGAAGCTGCGCGCGGATCGGGCCAGGTCATCGAGGTCACGGCCGTGGCGTTCGAGATGTCGGGAGACGAGCCGCAGCATCCGCGGGCCGGTGATCGAGACCAGCATGAAGTACCTGGCGAGGCGCCGGCGGAAGGCGCCGGCGGAGGCGATGGGCTGCGCGGCCAGCAGCGTGCGCATGCGGGCCGCGAGCTCGGCATCGCGGACGGTGGATACGCCGCCGCCGAGCGCGGTCGCGGTCTTGATCGGACCGAAGCTGAACATCGACATCGTCGCGCCTTCGTGGCCGCGGTAGCGGCCGTCGAAGGCCTGGGCCGCGTCCTCGACCAGGTCGATGCCGTGCCGGTGCGCGAGTCGGGCGATGTCGGTCAGGTCGATCCGACTGCCGAACAGGTGGGCGAAGACGATGGCCCGGGTGCGGGCGTTGATCGCGGCGGCGAAGTCGGCGGTGGCCGGGGTCAGGCCGGCGAGTTCGAAGTCGACGGCGCGAACGCGGAGACCGTGATGCCGCGCGATGCTCGCCATGTCCGGCACGTTCGCACCCGACATCACGATCTCGGCCCCCTCGGGCCATGCCCGCGCGGTGAGGTAGAGGTCCCACGCGCTGCGCACGGACAGGGTCACGAGCGCGTGGTCGGCGCCCCAGGCGGTGTGGATGCGACGTTCGTAGGCGTCGCGCGAGCCGGGCACCGGCGAGAGCAGCTCGCGCAGGATCGTGGCACGTCCGATGTCGATTCGCTTGCGCGCCAGCATGCCGCCATTGTCGCGCGTTCGGGGCCGAGCGCCCAGCTGGCACGCCCGGCAGGATTCGAACCTGCGACCCTCGGTTCCGAAGACCGATGCTCTATCCAGCTGAGCTACGGGCGCATGCGGCGCGGAAGGATAGCCGCCGCCGGCGTTGGCGCAAACGCTGACCGGGCGACGGCCGTAGCATGGCAGCCGATGACCGTGCCCACCCGCCGTGCCTTCCTCTCGTCCCTGGCCGCAGCCGGAGCCATGGCTCCGTTCGCCAAGGCCGCGACCCCGAGCCGTTCCTCGCCCGGATCGCTACGGATCCTCGTGCTCGGCGGCACGGCGTTCCTCGGGCCGCCGTTCGTGCGCGCGGCAGTGGCGAAGGGGCACAGCGTGACGCTGTTCAATCGCGGCAAGACTGCCCCGGAGATGTTCGCCGATCTCGAGCAGCTGCGCGGTGATCGCGATACCGGCGATCTCGAGGCGTTGAAGGGGACGAAGTTCGACGTCGTCGTCGACAACTCGGGCTACGTGCCGGCGCACGTCGCCGCCGTGGCCGAGATGTTCAAGGACATCGCCGCGCACTACCAGTTCATCAGCACGATCTCGGTCTACGGCGGTTTCGGCGAACGTCCCGAGGCGATCGACGAAACGGTCGAGCCGACCCGGGTCAGCGATGAGGTCGCCGCCGCTGCGAAGACGATCCGCGAGGCCTACCGGCACTACGGCGCGCTGAAGGCGCGATGCGAGGCGGCGGCCGAGGCGGCGATGCCGGGTCGGGTGTCGAACATCCGCCCGGGTCTGATCGTCGGGCCGGGCGACCGCAGCGATCGCTTCACCTGGTGGCCGGTGCGCATCGATCGGGGCGGCGAGGTGCTGGCGCCCGGTGATCGCGACGGTCACTCGCAGTTCATCGACGTGCGCGACCTGGCGAACTGGATGCTGCACTGCATCGAACAGAACGTGACCGGTGTCATGAACGCGGTCGGGTTCAATGGTCGGGTGTCGATGGCCGAGGTGCTCGGCGCCTGCAAGTGCGCGACGTCGAAGCCGGTGACGCTGACCTGGGCCAGCGAGGAGTTCCTGCAGGAGAACGGGGTCGGGGCCTACATGGACATGCCGCTGTGGATCCCGCGCGCGGGACGGAGCATGGTGTCGAACGCGCGCGCCGTGGCCAATGGGCTCGAGTTCCGACCGATCGCCGACACCATTCGCGACACCCTGCATTGGGCCAGGACCGAACGCGGCGAGCGACCGTTCACGCGCACCGGGCTGCGGCCCGAGCGCGAGGCCGAACTGCTGGCCAAATGGCACGCCAGCCAGGACGGCGGTGAAGCCGGCGGGCAGAAGCGATAGGACACAGCGATGCGGTTGCGAACCTACCTCCTCACCCTCCTCGCCGGCCTCGGGATCGCGGTTTGCGCCGAGACCCAGGACGAGCTCGGCCTCGGCAAGATGTGGACCTTCGAACGGCCACCGCTCGCCTACCTGAAGCGCGAGTACGGCTTCGCGCCGGACGCGGCGTGGTGGAATCGGGTGCGGCTGGCATCGCTGCGTTTCGGCCGCGGCTGTTCGGCCTCGTTCGTCTCGCCCGAGGGTCTGATCCTGACCAATCATCACTGCGCGCGCGGCAAGATCGCCGAGGTGCAGGGGGCGAATGACTGGGTGCGGGACGGCTTCGTCGCGCGCGACCGCGCCGATGAAGTGCCGTTGCCGGGGCTCACGGTGCAGCAGCTGGTGGCGATGCACGACGTGACCGCGACGGTGACCGCGGGCGTGCGCGACGACATGGCGGCCGATGAAGCCGAGCGCGTGCGACGGGCCAATCAGGATCGGGTGTTGGCCGCCGCGCGGCGCGAGCATCCCGAGTTCGAACCGCAGCTGGTCAGCCTGTTCCAGGGCGGCGCGTGGCAGCTCTATCAGTATCGCGTCTACGACGACATCCGATTGGTCATGGCGCCGCATCTGCAGGTGTCCCACTTCGGCGGTGACTACGACAACTTCGTCTTCCCGCGCTATGCGATCGACTTCGCGTTCTGTCGGGCCTACGTCGACGGCGAGCCGGCCGACACCTCGACCTTCCACCTGCCGTGGAGTGACGGTCCCGAGGCCGGCGAGCTGGTGTTCCTGACGGGGAATCCCGGCGGCACGCAACGGCTGCTGACGAAGGCGCAGCTCGAGTACCAGCGCGACGCCCGCTATCCCCGGATCCGCGAGTTGATCGACAACCGCATCGAGATCCTGCGCGAGTTCGCCGCGCGCGACGCCGAGCAGGAGAAGCGGCTGCGGACGATGATCCTCGGCCTCGAGAACGGCCAGAAGCTGTATCGCGGCGAGCACGGTGCGTTGCGCGACCCGGTGTTCATGGCGCGCAAGGAGAGCGCGGAGCATGCATTCCAGACGAGGGCAGCGGCGACCGGCGCGGATCTAGGGCTGTGGAGCCGGATCTCGGCGCTGATGCACGAGAAGACGGAACTCGAGGGGCGCGTCAACTTCCACTCGGCCGGTGGCCTGCCGTTGCTGATGCGGGCGTTGGCGGTGCTCGAGTACGCCGAGACCGGCGACGAGGACGCGGCCATGAAGGCTCGGGAAACGGATTGTCGGCGCGATCCGGTGCGTGAGGCCTTCAGCGTGGATCACCTGGTCCGGGCCCGGAACTGGCTGGCCGAGGACGATCCGTTGCTGCACGCCTTGCTCGACGGTCGCGACCCCGAGGTAGCCGCGAAGCAACTGCTCGATTCGAGCCACCTCGGCGAATCGGGATTCCTCGAGGACCTTCTCGGCGGTGGCGCAGAGGTGATCGCGGCGAGCGACGATCCGGCGCTGATCGCCGCCAGGACCCTGCGGCCGCTGATGCAGGCCGCCCAGGCGGCGCAGGCCGCGATCGAGGCGCGCGAGGCCCAGCTGGGCACGGAGATCGCCAAGCTGCTGTTCGCGGTCTACGGCGACGAGGTCTCACCGGACGCGACCTTCACGCTACGCATCAGCGATGGCCGCGTCCTCGGCTATCCCTACAACGGCTCCATCGCGCCGTGGCGCACCGTGTTCCACGGCATGTTCGCCCGCCACGCCGAGTTCGACGGGGTGCACCCGTTCGACCTGCCGGCGGAATGGTTGCGGGCCGAGGGTCGCATCGACATGCAGGCCGCGGTCGACTTCGTCTGCACGGTCGATTCGACGGGCGGCAACTCGGGCAGCCCCGTGATCAACTCGCGCGGCGAACTCGTCGGCCTGCTGTTCGACGGCAACATCGAATCGCTCGCCAACGAGTTCCTCTACGGTGAGCGGGTCGAGCGCAGCATCTGCGTCCACCCGCAGGGCATCGTCGAGGCCCTGCGCAAGGTCTACGACGCAACCCGCCTGCTCCGCGAATTGGCGCGTTAGTACGGTGCCGGGACCAGATCGCACCTGTGGATTCTGGTCCTGGCACCGTACGTACTACCCGTCCGACTGGAGCACGCCGCCGACGTAGAGCGGGGCGGCGGTGATCGTCGGCATCGCGCCGATGGCGGGGTCGGTCCACGGCGCCGAGGTCGGCGCGCTCAGCGGAGTGCCGAGGTCGAAACCCTGGGCGGCGAAGACCGTGTTCGGATCGTTGACCGAGACCATCACCTGTTCACCCTCGAGCTGCTTGACCTTGTAGGTGTTCTGGCCCGCGGTCAGGGTCGTGCCCGTCGGGATGTTGAACGCGGGATACCAGCGGTGATCCTCCGAGCTCTCGTCGTACGGAATGCCGTGCAGATCCATGCCGGTCCATTCGAGGAAGAAGGTGCGGCCGTCGTAGGGTGAGCCCTGCTCGCTGTGGGTGTAGGTGAACCGCAGCGGTTCGTCGAAGGTGACGTAGTTGCCGTCCGCGTCCTTCAGCGTGCGCAGCTGGTTCCAGTCGTTGCTGCCGATGGTCCATTCGTAGGTCGTCGTCTGGTTCGGCATCTCGTTGAACGAAGTCAACGCCGTCGCGAACAACGGGCCGCAGTTGAGGCCGTAGGTGCCCGGGCCCGAGTTGACGGTCACGCCGGTGCCGAAGTTCACGTCGACGCTGCCGAGCTGCAGCATCAGCGTCTCCTTGTCGAAGACGTAGACCTGGTTGCCGGTGTTGACGTCGGTCGCGTCGGGCAGGTAAGGCGTCTCCGCGTTCTGCCAGTTGGCCTGGTTCGAGGTGATGTTGGCGCGCAGCATGTGGAAGTAGCCATGCAACGTCAGGTCGCCATTGGCGAGTTCGGGCGAATCCGCGTTGATCGTCGTCGACGACCAGACGAAGGCCGGGACGCTGCCGTTCAGGGTCGCCGGCCAGGCGAACTCGACGCTGCCGCGGGCCTGGCTCCAGGTGTTGACCCACTGCCCGGTCGAGAACGAGCCGGCGATGCTGACCTGTGAGGACTCGGGCGTCCACTGGCCGTTGCTGCGGGTGGCGACGCGGACGAAGTCGGCACCGGTGAAGCGGGCCCGGATCTCCTGTCCGAGAGTGGAATCGAACATCTCGAGGTCCTCGTTCTGGATGTCGGCGAGCGTGATCGCGGCGCGCGAACGCTTCTCGAGCCGGCCGGGCACGGTGACGACCGTGTAGGGCGTCAGCGTGTTGTTGGCGCGGCCGCGGCGATAGACCGTCATGCCGTTGGTCAGCGTGACGTTCTCCGGGAACCAGATGCCGTGGAAGCCGGCCCAGCCGTAGTTGCCATTGACGTCTTCGACCGGGAAGCCGGACATCCGCACGACGCGGTCCTCGGTCGTGGCGTCGTAGAGTCCGTAGCGGAACACGTAGGAATCGAAGTTGGATCGATCCTTGACGTCGAGCGAGTTGCCGTTGGTCACGTCCTCGAGGGCGACGTAGCTGGCGTTGAACTGCAGCTGGTACTCGCCTGCTTCGGTGAAGCTGCCGCCGCCCATGCCGGGCACGTTGTTGGCGGCGTACTTGTATTCGGAGTAGGCGCGGCCGCTGTCGTCGCCGGGATTGCCGACGACGTGGACGCGCTCGCGGGTGTGGAACTCACCCGACGGCACGGTGCCGTCCGGGTCGCCGTGCCACATGTAGAACTCGACTTCGGTCTGGGTGTCGAGGCCCTCGACCGTGCGCAGGTAGCCCTGGAAGATCGTGTCGGTGCTGGTCGAGGCGGCCTCCCGCGGCAGGCACTTGAAGTGCAGCGAGAAGCTGCCGAGCGGCTTGCTGTCCGACGGCTCCTCGTTGACGGTCAATCGACCGTAGATGGTGGCCGGGATGTCCTGGCCCATCGCGTCGTCCTGCTCGATCCAGAACTTGACGACCTGCGGGTCGGAGTTGCTCGCGCGCGTCGATTCGACGTTCCACTTCTCGTAGCTGGGGCCCGACTGGCCGCGCTCGCCGCCGCCGCCACCGCGGCTCTCGTCCGCGACGAGGCAACGATAAGGACCGAGGTTGGTCTGGTCGGTGTAGTGCGTCTGGCTCAGCGAGCCGAGGATCATGTTGACCGTGTCCAGCGTCTCCATCGAGTCGTCGCGCACCCACATGCGCGTCTGATCGGTGACGTATGGGCTGCCGGCGACGGCCCGCACTCCGCGCGGCAGCCGGGCGGCCGAGTTCGAACCGGTGCTCGATTCGACGATCGTGACCTGCTGCGGCCCCGACAGGCCTTGGACAGGATCGGAAGAACCCCCGCTGCCGCAGGCGGCGAACGCGAGGACGATGCAGATAGGAACGTGCTTGAGTCTGATCATGGGCTGGCCTTCTCCAGGGGCATGCGGCGACCCGTTCGCCGCTGAGCCACGGCCATCGGTAGCTACGCCATGGGGAATCGAGCCGATTCCCCGAGTTTCCCAGTACGCGAGCGGTCAGGCCGCGATGCGAGCAGGCTCGGCCCGCGGCCCCGATCTAGACCGCGGCCCCGATCTCGTCATAGGTCGTCGAGCGCTGCACCGGCTCGTAGCCGGCCTCTCGGATCAGATGCTCGATCTGCCCGACGTCGAGCGCCTCGGGCTCGGTCGTGCCGGCGTCATGGGTGATCTTCTCCTCGGTCACCGTGCCGTCGATGTCGTTGGCGCCGAAGCTCAGGGCGGTCTGTGCCGACTCCCGGGTCAGCATGATCCAGTACGCCTTGATGTGCGGGAAGTTGTCGAGCATCAGGCGGCTGGCGGCGATCGAGCGCTGGTCGAGGAAGCCGGTGGTGACGTGGCCGTAGTTCTGCAGGTCGGTGTGGTATGGCCAGAATGCCAGCGGGATGTAGGCCATGAAACCGCCGCAGTCGTCCTGCAGCTCGCGCAGCTTGATGAGGTGGTGCACGCGCTCCTCGACCTTCTCGATGTGGCCATAGAGCATCGTGGCGTTCATCTTGAAGCCATGCTGTTGGACCTTGCGCGCCGTGGCGAGCCAGCGATCGGGGCCCATCTTGTCGCGGAACACGGCGCGGTGCACCCGATCGACCAGGACCTCGGCGCCGCCACCCGGGCACGATCCGAGCCCGGCCTCGCGCAGGTCGGCGAACACCTCGTCCTCGCTCTTGCCCGAGATCGCGAGCATGTGCTCGATCTCGACCATCGTGAAGGCCTTGACATGGATGTCAGGCCGCGCCGCCTTCGCCGCCCTGACGATGTCGATGTAGTACTCGTAGGGCATCGTCGGGTGGATGCCGGCGACCATGTGGACCTCGGTGACCGGGCGATGCAGCTGCTCCCGCACCTTCTCGGCGACGATCTCGGGTGTCATCAGGTAGGCACGATCCTCGCCTTCCTTGGCGGCGAACGCGCAGAACTTGCACGAGTACTGGCAGATGTTGGTGTAGTTGACGTGCTGGTTGATGTTGAAGAACGTCTTGCGGCCGTGCCGCTGTATGCGCACGCGATGCGCCATCAGGCCGATGGCGGCGAGGTGTGGCGATTCGAACAGTCGGACGCCGTCCTCGAACGACAGCCGCTCGCCGGCCCGCACCTTGACGTCGATGTCGCCGAGTCCGGCCTTGTGGATCAGGGCGGTGGCCAGGGACTCGTCGAGGTGGGTGTAGGTGTGGGCGGTCATCGGGGCGAAGAGGGTATGGCGACGCGGCGGGGGCTGCAACTCGCGAGGGCCGGTGGCAGCGAGGTATCATGGCCGCCGCGGCCGTCGCGCCGAATCGCCTGCCCATCGTCGAGAATTCCAGCATGCGTCAGACCAGCCTCGTTTTCCTCGCCTTCGCTTCCGGCCTCTCGGCCCAGACCACCATCGCCATGACCGCGGCGACGCCGATCGCTGCCATCACGAGCGCGGCGGGCGGGGCCGTGACCTGGGACGGTATTCCGTCAGGGCGTGCGATCGGTTCCTCGCCCAACAACGTCTTCCTGTCGACCAGCCAATCGCCGACCGGCGTCTACCTCAGCGCGTCGACGATCATCTACCCGACGCAGAGCTACAACGGCGGCATCGGCTTCAACTTCTTCGAACGCGCCTACGCGCGTGGCGGCATCAATGACGTCGCCGGCTCCTCGGCGTCGCCGGCGCAGGCCGGCGCGGCGCCGGGGCCGCATGCGGTCCTCGCGACCTATGCGACGGCGCCCGGCACCGTTGGCAACATCGTCGTGTCGTTCCGCAACAACGGTAACAGCACGGTTAGGGCCGTGGTCGATGTCGACAACGACGGCACCAACGAGGTCGATCAGTCCGTCGCCGGCAGCATCTCGATCCCCTACACGATCGGCGCCAGCGGCCAGGTCGTGGTCCGCGTCAGCAACGAGTGTCACGCCAAGGGCAATGGCACGAGCACGCTGCAGTACACCTGGACCGAGATGTGGGTCGCCTTCATGCCGGACCTGACAGCGACGTGCACGATCACGAGCTACGGTGCGGGTTGCGGCGGCGTCCAGGCCACCGGGACCGAGGTCGTCACCGGCAGCCAGCGCACGCTCAACGTGACCGCCACCGGTTGCTTCGCCAGCAATCCGGTGATCGTCGCCACCGGATCGCAGCGGATCCAGCTGCCGCTGCTCGGTGGCTGTTCGCTGCTCTGCAATGCCGAAGGTGTCGCCCTCGCATCGGCCGATGCCTCGGGCAGCGCCACGGTCTCCTGGGCGATCCCGGCGACCGTGATCGGCACGACCTACGTGCAGATGCTGCCGATCGCGCTCAGCAACGGCGCACTCGTGCTGAAGGCGAGCAACGGCGTCGACATCACCTGCACCCATTAGTCCGGCACGCCCACTGCTGAATGATGTTCAGGACCGCCTTCGCCACCCTCGTCGCCGCCGGCCTGGCGATCGCATCCGCAGCCGCGCAGCGCGATCTCGCCCGCTGGCCGGCGGATCCGTTGCGCGAGCTCGAGAAGTTGCCGATCGCCGCCGCGGTGGCCGATGGCGAACCCGTCGTCGTGCGCGATGGCAAGGGCGGAGTCGAGGGGGCCGATGTCTACGTCGTCGACCTCGGCGCTGTTACGGAGTCGACGCTGGCATTCCTGCGGGCTCACTTCCTGGGTGACAGCATGTGCGTGTTTGCTGCTCGTCACGGCGTGCGCTACCGGACCGGGACCGACGGCGAGGTCAGGGTGGCGATGCCTGCCCGCGGCCTGGCGGTCGCGATCATGGGCGAACAGCTCGGAACCGGCGTCTCGGCGGCCGGGCGCGTCAACGTGATGCTCGAGCAACGGCGGCTGGTCCGGATCGAGGTCGTCCATGCCGATGGCCGACCGGCACCCGGCGTCATGATCTGCGGTTACGAGACGTTTCGGCGGGGACGATCCGGTGCCGCCTGCACCGACTTCGCCGGTCGCGCGCGACTTCATGTCCGCTATGTCAGAGGGCTCCGGATCAGGGCGATGATCACCGCCAACGAGGTGGCGGAGGTCGAGGTGCCCGAGGACTACTTCGAAGCAAGGCCCGCGTTGCTGCGCCTGCGACTGCCCGCGCTGGGATCGGTGCTGGCACGGGGTGTGATTCGCGACGACTGTGTGGCCGAGCTCGAGATCGACGACGGCAAGGCGCGAACGACCGGCCGGGATCGGGCCGCGGTGGCGCCGGCCCGCTACACCGAGGAAGGGGCCTTCTTCGAACACGTCGCGGTCGGCACCGAGGTCGTCGTCACCGTGCGTTGCGCTGGGACCAACGCCATGACGTTCAGCGTTCCGAGCGACGGGCCGTCGCGGCCGGAGGATGCGGTCGCCGTCGATTGCGGGCCGGATCTCCTGGCGAAGGACCAACGGTATGTGACGGCGCGCGTTCTCGACGGGCAGGGCCGGCCCGTGTGCGAGCAGGAGGTCTGGACCTGCTTCCTCCATGCCGGCGGCCGGCTGGTCAGGAAGGTGAGGACCGACACCTCCGGGCGTTTGAGCCGGAGCATTCCCGGGGCCGGGTTCAGCGGTGAACCGCGGTTCCTGGTCGCCGAGAAGTCCCTCGGCAACTGGGGCGACGTCCCGGTTGCCGTCGCCGAACTCGAGCTCGGTGGCAGCGGCGATGTCGAGCTCGGCGATCTGCAGATGACGATCGCGCCGGTGTTCGCGAGCGGCCGCGTCGTCGACGGCGATGGCAGGCCGGTGACCGGCGTGACGGTCAACCTGGCCGAGGCGCAGGTGTTCGGCCGCCGGTTCTCGAGGCCCTCGTGGCACTCCCGGACCGATGACGACGGGCGTTTCGAATTGCGATTGGTCGACTATCTGCCGGTCGCTCACGACGTGAAGGTCGACGAGAAGGGCTGGCTCTGCGACGAGGTCGCGGTCGAACCCGGCGATACCGGCATCGAGTTGCAGGCGGTGCGTTCCGGCCGACTCGTGGTGGACTTCGGGGAGCGCCGGCGCCCGCCGTGGCTCGACGTCGAGATCGTCCCGGCCGCCGGCGGCAAGCCGAGGCGCGCGTACGACATCGCGGGCAGCGTCGAGTTCGATGACGTTCGGCCCGGGCGCTACGGCGTGCGACTGTCGGTCCTCGATCACGTCCTGTCGGGCATCGAAGGCCTCGACGTCGAGCCCGGCGCGCGGTGCGAGGACCCGCGCCTCACGATCGATTGGCGCACGCTGGTCCCGTTGCTCGACGTGAGTCTGCTCGATGAAGGCGGTCTCCCGATTCGCGGCCGGGTCCGGCTGAGCAGCGCCGTGCACACCGAGGGCAGCCGGGTGATCCAGTGCGATGGGCACGGTCATGCCCAGGTTCCGTTCGTCGACGGTCTTCAGTTCCTGGCCGAGGGTGAGGATCACCGCACGGTGGCGTTCCGGCCGTCGTTCGACCCGACCGTCGTGCGCATGCGGCCGCGCGCGCGCCTGCGCTTCGTCGTGCCCGATGGGCTGCAGCTGCCGGTCGGGATCCAGGTGTCCGAAGACGGCGGCGTCAACTCGGATCCGATCGGGCGCGACGGGTCGTGGCGGCCGGCCGGCAGCGGCCTCGTCACGTTGTCCTTCCTCATGCGGCCCCAGTTCGGCAAGCCCGAGACTCTGTGGCGTCAGGTCGTCGATGTCCCGAACGGCAACGGCGTCATGGACATACCGCTCGAGATCGACGCCGACATCGCCGATCGGGCCGAGGCGATCGCGGCGCGGCGGGTGAACGTGCCATGGCGCGGCAGATAGTCCGGGAACGCATCGCTCTGCCGCGGTGTTGAAGGTCGATGTGACCGATCCCGCCGTGCCGCTCACCGACCTGCTGATCCACGCCGACTTCGTACGGGCGCTGGCGCGGGAACTGGTCGACGACGAGGCGACGGCCGAGGATCTGGCCCAGGAGGCCTGGGTCCGGGCGCTGCAGCAGCCACCGCAGCACGGCGCCTCGCTGCGCGGGTGGTTCGCGACGGTGCTGCAGAACCTGCTGCACAACCGCCGTCGCGGCGACCGACGTCGGGCCGCCCGCGAACGAGGCGCGGCGGCGCCGGCCGAGCTGCCGACGCCCGAGCACATCCTCGAGCGCGAGCTGGTGCGCGAGCGGATGGTGCGCGCGGTGTTGCGGCTCGACGAACCGTTCCGCACGGCGGTGCTGCTGCGCTATTACGAGGACCTGTCGCCAGGCGAGATCGCGGTGCGGCTCGCCGTGCCAGCGGCGACCGTGCGCACGCGGTTGATGCGCGGCCTGCAGCGCCTGCGCGCCGACCTCGATGAGCAGAGCGGTGGTGATCGTCGCTCCTGGAGCGCGGCGCTCGCCGGCTGGATCGGCGCATCGAAGCCCGAGGTCGCGGTCGGAATCGCCGGAGGAATCGCCATGAAGAAGATCGCCATCGCCATCGCGGCCTTGCTGCTGTTGACGACGTCATTCGCGCTCGTGTTCCTGCGCGAGGAGGAACCGGGACCCGAGGCGCCGGCGCTGGTCGCGTCGCCGGCCGTGGCGGTCGCGACGACGTCCGACGTCGACGACACGCCGCCGCTCTGGGTCGAGACCGCGGTCGATGTCGGCGCCGTGATCGATGCCGGCATCGTCGCCGCGTTCCCCGCCGATCGCGGTCGCGGCACGATCGTCGGCACCGTCATCGACGAAGCCGGTCAACCGCTGCCCGACATCGAGGTCGTGGCCGAACCGGTGCACGGCACGCTGCCACCGCGCATGCAACTTCACGACGATCGCAGCGGCCGTGTCGCGGCGCGTTCCGATGCGCAGGGTCGGTTCCTTCTCGTCGATGTCGCCGCCGGGCCGACGCGAGTGCGCGCCGTGCTCGACGCGACGCGGCGCGCCGAGGCCACCGTCATCACCGTGCGCGACGGCCAGGAAGGGCCGATCTGGTTGCAGGCGCACGCTGAGGACGGCGTCGATGCCGTGCGGGTGAAGGTCGTGGACGCGGACTCGACACCGATTCGCGACGCCGTGGTCGAGCTGTTCGCCTGGTCGGCCAGCGAGGTGTTGGCCAACGCGCTCGGCGATCCGCGTCGGGTGCCGATCGCGCACGGCACGACGGACGCCGACGGCGGCTTCGAGGTGAGCGGCATGCAGCTGCGCTCCGGCCTCGCGTTCGCGTCGACGGCGGACGGCAGGTCCGGGAGCGCGAAGTTCGATCTGCATCGCGGCGGTGGCGACGGCGCCGAGCTGGTGGTGCGCGTCGGGGCGGCCGGGCGGTTGCGCGGTGAACTCGTCGGCGTCGATGCGTCGCTCCTCGAAGGCGCAGTCGTGACGGCCAACGCGATGACGCAGCCGGGCATCCACTGGGGCCGCAGCCGCAGCTTCGACGCCGAGGTCACCGGCACCGCGTTCGCGTTCGAGGCGCTGCCGCCCGCTGCCTACGGCTTCACGCTGACGGCGCCGAGCGGCGTGCGGCTGGTCGCCAAGGCCTGGGAATGGAGCGCGACGCCGTTGCCGAACAGCGCGTTGATGACGACGGTGACGGTGGCCGCCGGCGAGACGGTCGCGACCGAACTCGAGGTCTCGATCGGCGGCAGGCTGCGGGGCCGCGTCCATTGCGGCGATCGGCCCGTCGCCGGCGCCCGCGTGCGCGCGGTGTTCGCGCCGCTGACCTCGAACGACACCGCCGGCTTCGTGCTCCACGGCGTTCACGTCTGGCGCTTCGATCAGAGCTGGGAGAACTGTCTGCCGGATCCGCTGACGCACGTCGAGGTGACGACGGATGCCGAAGGGCGCTACGAGCTGACCAGTCTGCAGCCCGGCTCGCACCGACTCGAGGTCATCGCCAATGGCCTCGAGTTCGATCGGCGCATGGCGGTGGCGGTGGCCGACGGCGAGGTCGTCGAGCTCGACCACGACCTCGCTCCGGCCGGCGTGCTGCAGGTCGCGGCCATCGATCTCGGCTACGTCGAACTCAGGCGTGCCGGCGAGGTCGAGCCGCTGGTGATCGCCATCGTCAATCGCGACTTCGTCACCTTCCCCGGCCTCGCGGCAGGCGACTACGAGGTCGCTCGGGGTCACTCGGACTCCCGCGTCGCTCCGATTCCCCTCGGCCGCGCGCGGATCGTCGCCGGCAGGACGACGTGGCTCGATCTGCGCGAGGCGAGCATCGGCGCCGTCGTCACCGGGCGCGTGCGCTCGGGTGGCGAGGCGCTGGCCGGAGTCGCGGTGTCACACTACCCGGCCAGGACGCGGACCGACGAGTTCGGCGAGTTCCGCATGGTCTTCGGTCACCCGGTCATCATCGGCGGCCGCTTCGGCCAGGGCATCGTCGTGTCGCACGGCGGCGTCGACTCGACCTGGGTGCTGGCCGGCGCCGAACGGCAGGCGGCGGTCGATGTCCCGATCGAACTCGGCACGCGAACGCTCGAGCTGCAGGCCTTCGATGCCAGCGGCGATCCCGTGGCAATCGAACTCCGACTCTACGCCGCTCGCGACGACGCGGTCACCGGCATCAGACGGGTGTCGACCGACGGCCGGCTGCCGGCCGCGGGGGAACGTCTCGGGCCGTTGCCCGACTGGCCGCTGCGCGGCACCGCGACCTATGCCGACGGCCTCGAGGTGCCGTTGCAGATCCCGGCCGGTGTCGACGGCTTCCGCATCGAACGCGCGCCGACGACGAAGCTGCGCGTTCATGTGACCCGGGACGGCGAGCCGGTGCGCGGCATCCGCGTCTTCGCCGGACGCTGGACCGGACCCGGCGCGGCGCCCGTCGACGATGCCGAGTTCGACCAGCACACCGAGGAGCACGGCGGCAAGACGGGGGCGGACGGTACGGCCGAGTTGGTGGTGCCGCCGGGCGACTATCGCGTCATCGGCAGCGCGTTCCTGCTGTCGACCTCGACGGCGCGGGCGCGGCTCGAGCTCGGCATCGAGCAGCAGGTCGAGCTCGTGCTGAAGTAGTTAGATCGCGTTCAGCGTAGCGGGAAAGGCCGAATTCGGGGCCGAAACCGCAGATTCGCGCAGGAAAGCAAACAGCCTCGTCTGCCGTTGCGTAGTGAGTTCGGACGAACAAACCACGCGGCAG
>JAGQRA010000009.1 GCA_020425885.1 Planctomycetota bacterium
CGAACGGCATGCCGAGGCTCGCGGCCGCGTACGCGTAGATCGCCGACGGCCGCACGGCCTTGGTCTGGTCCTTGTCGATCGCGCGCTCGAACGCCGCGATCGTCCGGTGCGCCGCGCCGAGCCGCAGGGTCGGCTCGGTCGACGTCAGGTCCTGCTTGATGCGCTCGAGCTGCGCGCGCAGCGAGGACCGCCTCGGCTTGCGCCCCTCGACGAGCCCCTCGATCGTCGCGCCGGCGTTCGGCAGCACGCCGGTCACGACGTTGCGCGACTGCGCCGCGAGGTCGCGCTTCAGCGGCTGCACCAGCTCGGGCGGGAGCGTGCCGGTCTTTTGGTGGATGTCGGCGGCCGTCGTCGCGAAGTCGGTCTCGCGGATCTCGTGGCCGCCGAACACCAGCTTGTCGAACGGGCAGAACCCGACGCCGCGGGCCATCGACGTTTCCGTCGTCAGTCCCGTCGGTTGCGTCAGTCCGCGGGCGAGGGCGCGGGCGCCGACGACGACCGTGGTGGCGAGGCCGCCGTAGGCGCCGAACAGCCAGACGCCGACGCGTCCGCTGCGCTTCTGTCGAGGGTTCTTGGGCAATGGAGGGCGGAGGAGGATAGCGGAACGGGCGGCGGGTGCAGAGGTTCGCTCGTGTGTTCTGCGGCGATTGCGCGTGCCGTCCGGTCCGCTGCGGCGTGGACATGCCGCGGCCTGGCGGCCATAACGCGGGCGTGTCCCGCTCCCGCTTGTGGCTGTTGCCCGTGCTCCTGGTCGCCCTCGTCGGTGGCGCCTGGTACTTCGACGCGCAGGGCAAGAAGGGAGACCGCGAGCTCGACGTCTACGTGACCGGCGGCCGACGCATGGCCGCGGGCGAGGAGATCTACCGGCGCGGCGCCGACGGCAAGCCGTTCACCTATCCGCCGTTCGCCGCGGTGCCGTTCGTGCCGTTCGCCTCGCTGCCCGAGAGCTGGCACTCGGAGGCCTGGTTCGTGGTCAACTTCCTGATCCTGCTGGGCGTCATCCGGTTCCTGCACCGCTACGCGACCAGCGCCGACAGCGGGCGCGGGCCGCCGCGGCTGTGGTGGTTCTGGGTCGTCACGGCCGCGTACGGCGGCCGCCACGTCGTCTCGGTGTTCACCAACCAGAGCAACGACCTGCTGATCCTCGGCCTCGTCTGCCTGGTGGCGGCGTCGTGGTCGCGCGCGCGCCCGGCCGCGTCGATGTGGTCCGGCGTGTGGGCGGGGCTCGGCGCCGCGATGAAGGCGACGCCGCTGCTGTTCGTCGGCCTCTTCGGTCTGCGCATGCGCTGGCTGGCGCTCGCGGCGATGTTCGTCGCGATCGCCGCGGCGACGCTGCTGCCGGACGCGCTCTGGCCGCGCGCGGACGGCGACTCCTGGTGGCACGCCTGGTATGCGGTCAACCTCCAGGGGCTCGAGGTCGGCGGCACCGCCGAGGCGCAGGGCGCCTGGCATCCGCACAGCGTGCTCAACCAGAGCCTCGGCGGGGCGACGCGGCGCCTGTTCACGCCGCTCGACATCGCTCACAACTCGTTCGTCGTCGGCGAGCAGGGGGACGTGCTGCTGGTCGAGCTGTCGCCCGGCATGCACAAGGCCGTCACGCTGCTGCTGCAGGTCGGGGTGCTCGCGGTGATCGCGTTCGCCGTGCTGTGCGCCAAGCGCGCCGTGCGCGCGGCCGGTGACGCCGCGGCGGCGACGCAGCGGCGCGTCGCGCTCGGCGAGGTGGCGGCGTTCGCGTGCGGCATGGTGCTGCTGTCCCCGCAGAGCAGCAAGTCGCACTTCTGTGTCTGGTTGTTCCCGGTCGCGTTCGTGATGCAGCAGCTGCTGCGGGGACACCGGGACCGGCTCGCGCTGCTGCTGTTCGTCGGGTCCTTCGTGCTCGCGATGCTCTCCAAGGGGCTGCTCGGGCGTGACGCCGCGAACCTGCTGCTCGCCTACGGCAACGTCACGTGGGCGACGTTGCTGCTGCTGCTGGCGACGACGCGGTGCCTGCAGGTCGTCGCGCGGGACGTCGACCGTTGACCGCCGGGCCGGGCGGGGAAGCG
>JAGQRA010000622.1 GCA_020425885.1 Planctomycetota bacterium
ATCTTCATCTCCCGGTTCATCGCCGGGATCCGGGTCGTGACCTACTTCACCGCCGGCACGATGAAGACGTCGTGGCTGCGGTTCATCCTGACCGACCTCTGCGGCATCGTCCTGATCGTGCCGCTGTTCGTCTGGATCGGCGCGCATTTCGGCGGGACCATCGACCAGGCGATCGCTTTCGTGAAGAGTGCGGAACGGCGGATCCTGATCACCGCGGCCGTGGTCGGCAGCGTGCTCGGCCTCTGGTACTGGCTCCGGCGCCGGAGGCGGCGCCAGGCGCTGGTCGGCACCAGCGTCGAGGCCTTCGTCGAGCCCAGCTCGCCGGTGCGCAGGGACGGCCAGAACGCGGTGGAACGGGGGCTGGAGAGCGAGTCCGAATCGCCGTCCGAAGCCGCCCCGATCGACCCGTCGAGCGACCGGTCGCAATAGGCCCACAACGCCTTGCCGCGGGGTTCCGGCGCGGCTATGGTTCGCGGCCTTTTCTGGCCAGGAACCGAGCGCGAGCGCGTGGTTTCGGCTGTCCGCAACTACACGCCCATCCATGCTCTGGACCGTCATCGCTCTCATCATCGCGATCGCCGCGGTTGTCTACGCGATCTCCCTCTACAAGTCGATCATGGCCCAGGACGCGGGCACCGAGAAGATGCAGGAGATCGCGAAGGCGATCCAAGCAGGCGGTCGCGCGTTCATGAACGCCGAATACAAAGCGCTCGCGATCTTCGTGATCATCGTGTTCGCGCTGATGTGTGCGAGCGAGCAGTTCGGCGTGCCGATGGCGGTCGCGTTCCTGCTCGGCGCCGTCGCGTCGGGGGCAGCGGGCTACTTCGGGATGCACACGGCGACCCGCGCCGCGGTCCGCACGACGCAGCAAGCCCGCACGAGCCTCGGTGGAGCGCTCGACGTCGCGTTCAAGTCGGGGACCGTCATGGGGATGACGGTCGTCGGACTCGGTCTCGGCGGTGTCTCCTTGCTCCTGCTGTTCTACGCGGATCTCGGTGACTTCGAGGCCAACGAACTGGGTCTCAACCAAGTGCTCGGGTTCTCGTTCGGCGCCTCGTCGATCGCGCTGTTCGCGCGTGTCGGAGGCGGCATCTTCACGAAGGCCGCCGACGTCGGCGCCGACTTGGTCGGCAAGGTGGAAGCGGGGATCCCCGAGGACGACCCGCGCAACCCGGCAACCATCGCCGACAACGTCGGCGACAACGTCGGTGACGTCGCGGGCATGGGCGCGGACCTGTTCGAGTCGTTCGTCGGCGCCATCCTCGCGACCGTCGTGCTCGGCGCCGCACTCGCCGGCCACGACATGGAACAGGCCAAGGCTCTGATGGCCTATCCGCTGGCGCTGGGCGCGATGGGCATCATCGCGTCGGTGATCGGCACGTTCCGGGTCAAGACCGAGGACGAGAGCCACCTGCACCACGCCTTGTTCGGCGGCCTGATCACGGCGTCCGTGATCCTCGTCGCTCTGATGGCGATCGTCACCTGGATGATCGGCCCCGCGGTGCCGAACTCCGACGATCCCACCCAGACGTACAGCGGGTGGAACGTCTACTGGGCCATGGTCATCGGTCTGGGTCTCGGCGTCATCATCGGCAAGGTCACCGAGTACTACACGTCGGAGCAAGCACGCCCGTCGCAGGAGATCGCCGAGCAGAGCCAGTCGGGGCCCGCGACGAACATCATCTACGGCCTCGCGCTCGGGATGTCGTCGACCTGGATCCCGGTCCTGCTGATCGCCGTCGGCATCTACTTCTGCAACAACCTCGCCGGTGTCTACGGCATCTGCATCGCCGCAGCCGGGATGCTCGCCACGCTCGGCATCTCGCTCGGTGTCGACGCCTACGGCCCCGTCGCCGACAACGCCGGTGGACTCGCCGAAATGGCGGAGCTGCCGCCGGAGGTCCGCAAGCGCACCGACGCACTCGACGCGACCGGCAACACGACCGCCGCGATCGGCAAGGGGTTCGCGATCGGCTCGGCCGCACTCACGGCGCTCGCTCTGTTCAACACCTACAAGACGAAGGCGGGCGACGGCTTCACGATGGACCTCGGCAACAGCGAGGTCATCATGGGGCTGTTGATCGGCTCGATGTTGCCGTTCCTGTTCTCGTCGCTCGCGATGAAGGCCGTCGGCCGCGCCGCGGACGCGATGGTTCAGGAGGTGCGCCGACAGTTCAAGGAGATCACCGGCCTGCTCGAAGGCACCGGCAAGCC
>JAGQRA010000623.1 GCA_020425885.1 Planctomycetota bacterium
CTCCGCGAACGGGCTCGCAACCGACCGGCGCGACCGAGGCCGATCCAGCCCGGACCGTAACCGAACGACCTGGAGGCGGGCGATGAGGACTTGGACGAAGCGCTGCGTGTGCGGCGGCCTCGCGGTCGCGCTGGCCGGTTGTCAGGGTGACGGATCGGACATCGGTCCGCGATTCGAACCGGTGCCGTCGTCGAGCAGCAAGGTGAACGTCTACGACGACGACAACCACGGCGTCGTCGGCGCGACCGTCGCCGTCTCCGGCTCGGGCGACCGCGCCCTCACCGGTCGCAACGGGCGCGGCGACCTGTTCGCCAGCATGAGCGGTCGTCCGGTGATCGGCGTGCAGGCCGCCCAGGCCTCCGCGGTCGCGGGCGACATGCTCGGCAGCCTGACGGCGGCGATGCCGATGACCGGCGGCGACCTGCCGATGGTGTTGCATCTGCCCGATGTCGCGAACAGCAGTTCGTTTCCGTTCACGGTCGGCCTGCAGTCCGGCCCCACGGCCGTGACCAACGCCCTGACTGCCGGCGGCGTGCTCTCGGCGGCGCCGGGGACGACGATCGCCATGACCAACGGCGCCGGGCAGGGCACGCTGCGGACGGCGTCGCTGCGGGCCGTGCATCTGGCCGGCGAGTTGCCCGGCGGCAATGCGATCCTGTTCGGCAGGGGGGTCTACATCGATCCGCCGCAGGTCACGTTCACACCGGGGGCCACGCTGGAGGTCGTCGACGACGTCCTGATGACGGCGACGAACACCGCGGGCACGGTGACGTTGTATCGGCTCGACGACACGACCGGTGAGTGGAGCGCCGTCGGCAACGCGGTCGCGAGCGCCGGCACGATCCGGAGCGTGGGCGGCATCGATCGCGGCGGGCTCCATGCCTTCGGTCTGCTCGTCACCGGCGGGTCCGTGCGTGGCCGCGTCGTCGATGCCCGCGGCGACGCGGTGCGCGATGCCCTGGTCTGCGTCGACGGCCGCTGGACCCGGACCGGCGGCGATGGTCGCTTCCTCGTCGACGACGTGCCGGCGGTTACCGGTGATGGCGCGCCGCGCGGCGCCGAGATCGAGGTCTTCGCCGGCGGCGACTGGCTGCCGGCCATCGCCACGGCGAGCGTCGTCATGAACGGCACCGACGAGATCGTCATCGCCGACGTCGTGCTCGACACCGCCCGGTGCACCAACATCCGGATCCAACAGGTCCGCCGCGCCCGCGCCGAACCGATCCGTCCGGCGCGGATCAGCTCGTTGTTCGATGCCGTGGCGTTGGCCGCGATGAGCGATGCCGATGGCCGGGTCGTCTACGAGGACGTGCCGTCGCGCTGGTTCGGCTTCCAGGAGGCGTTCGCCAAGGACCGCGAGCGGGCCTACTACGCCCAGGCGGTCGGTTACAGCAATCCCGGGCAACGTTGGCTCGATGCGTTCCAGTTCTTCGACGAGCTGCCCTGGATGGTCGGTTCGCGCAGCTCACGGGTGCTCGTGACCGATGCCGTGGGCGGAGGTCCGATCTACGACGCGGCGGTCGTTCAGGGGGCGGATCCCGACCAGGGCCACGTCGGCCAGACGCGCGAGGCCGGGGTGCTGTTCGCCGGCCGTTCACTGAATGGGCGGGTCACCGGGAGCTTCCGCAGCGAGCGCGACGGCGAGGTCATCGTGCACGCGTTCTCGATCGTCCACCCGGATGGCGAGCACATCGAACTGCCGATCCGACAGGTGCTGCGGCGACCGCTCGGCGCGTTCGATCGATTCGGCATGGTCGCCGGCACCGTGACCGGTGCCGATGCCGGGGCCGTGCATCGACTGCGCGTGACCCGTCGCATCGAGCGGCAGGAATGGTGGGACCAGGCCGTGACCGGAACGGCGATCCGATCGGCGCTGCCGATCGAACTCGATCCGGCGGCCACCCATGGCGCCTTCGTCGCCGGCGTCGATCGTTCGGGCGGCCACCTCGCCGTGGCCGAACTCGATGGCACCGCCTCGACGCTGCAGAAGCTCGCCGTCGCTGAGGATGTCGTCCCGGTCGAGGGCGGGGTCACCGTCATGGATCTGGCGCTCGAACACGAGGCGTCGGCGGTGTTCTCGGCCCCCGGCGTGTTGGCGGCGCTCGATGGCGCGATCCCGTCCGGCGCGCTGGGCTTCGACCTCGCGCTCGAGCAACCATCGGGACGGGTCGTGGACATCGTCCAAGGGCTCACCGGCAATCACACCGTCTCGGGTGCCGACGTCACCTTCTCGCTGCCGGCGCTCGGCGGCGCCATCGCCGACGATGCCTGGCTGGTGATGCTCGGCGGCTCGGCCACCGGCGGTGGCGGCACGGTCTCACAGCATTGCATGCTGCGGCTGGCAGGTGGGGCAACGACGACCACGGCGGCGATGTTGGCGGCGCCGACCATCACCTCGCCGTCGCCGGGCGAAACCGTGGCCAGCGGCGGGTTCACGGTCCGGTTCGCGTTGCCCGCGGCGGCCCAGTACGCCGCGCTCGAGCTGCGCAGCCAGGTCACCGGCGAGCTGCTGCTGTGGGACATCCTGATCCCGCCAGGGACCGCGGAGTTCGCCTTCGTGCGCCTGCCGGCGGCGGCCGACTCGCCGCTGATCCCGGGCCGCGACTACATCCTGACCCTGTCGGCGTTCGCGGCGTTCGCCGATGGGCCGCTCTCGGTGTCGAACTATCCGTACCGCGAGCTGACGACCTTCCTGCAGTCGATCGGCGCCACCGAACGCGGGGTCTACGCGGTGTCGTCACATCGCATCGAGATCAGGACGCAATAGGTGTGGCGGTGACGCGGGGTGTCCGATGGCTCGCGTTGGTCGCGCTGGTCGGATGCCGCAGCGCCGAGACGGGCCCGTCGCGCGTGGTGACGTTGGAGTCGATCGGCATCATGCTGCGAGAAGGGCGCATCGAGCGCGCCGTCGAGGAGATCGAGAAGCTGCAGCCGCTCGACAGCGGCGACCACGAGCTGGCGCAATGGGATTCGGCCCTCGCCGAGCTGCTCTGGCGCGACGACGACGCCATCCGGCATCAGCTCGACGCGGTGCGGCGGGCTCGGATCGCCAGGGTGGACGGCGACACCGACGCGATGTTGCGCGGTCGGTTGGGGGACCTGCTGTTCCAGGCTGGTCGCTACGGCGAGGCCACGGTGCCGTTGGAAGCCGGGGCCGTCGGCTCGCAGTCGGACCGTCGCAGCGCGTTCGCGGCGGTGTCTCGACTGCTGCCGTTCACGCTGCGTCAGACCGGGCCGTTGCTGACCGAGCAACAGCTGGTCGGGGCCGGCATCCCCGAGTTCGTCTGTCGGGCAGGCGGTCTGCAGCGCTCGTTCGCGATCGACACCGGTACCTCGATGACCACGCTGTCCTCCTCGATGGCGAGCGAACTGGGAGTCCGCGGCCGTAGGCCGGCCGGATCGGTGGTCGACAGCATGGGGGGCGTCGTGCCGGTCGAGGTCGGCGTGCTGACCCGCTTCGCGGTCGGCGACGTCGATGTCGGCGACGTGCCGGTGCTGATCGTCGAAGACGCCGCGATGACGCTGCGTGACCTCTACGGCGGCGACGAGCAGGTGCCCCGCGGAGTGCTGGGCCTGAACCTGTTGGGCACGTTTCGCATGACCGTCGATCCGGAGCGCAACAGCGTGACCTTCGAATTGCCGCGGCGGCTGCCGGCCATGGGGTCGGTGCAGTGTGTCCGCGCCAATGGCCGTTGCCTGGTTCCGGTCACGATCGACAGCGGACGGTTGTGGTTCGTGCTCGACACCGGCGCAAGCCACTCGAGTCTGACCCCGTCCGGGATGGCATGCCTGTCGGCGGGACGTCGCGCGGTGCCGGCCTTTCGTCGCGTGCGTTCGGTCGGTGGCGGGCAGATCGCCGTGCGCGAGGTGTGCGATCTGGTGCTGCGCGTCTCCGAGGCCAGATTCCGCGGCGTCGTGCTGCCCATCATCCCACGTGATCCCGGCGGCTCCTTTCCCGTGCACGGTGTGCTCGGCATGGATCTGCTCGGCAGGTGCCGGCTCACCCTCGACAGCGGGCGGGCGCGGGTGCAACCGCATGATCCGGACACGGGTTGGTAGTCGGGTAGGTTGCCGCTACAACACTGCCATGGCTAAGCCCGCCCAGGTGCAGTCATCGACGGGGATCCCTGTTGAAGCGCTGTCAGATGCGATCGCCTTCATCGAGGCCGATGGCAGGCTTTCGCCGCGCAACCGATCGATGCAGGAAGTGCTGCAGGGCATCGAGGTCGAGGCGCTGGATCAGCTTCCGCTCGCCGTCGAAGCCATGGATCGGCTGCTCGCCGGCGAACCCGTGGCGGTCGCCGCTGCCGATGGTCCGATCGATGTCCGGATCGTGACCCAAGGTGAAGACCGATGGTTGTTCGCCGTCGACTCATCCCCGGCACAGCGTGCGCTCGCCGTCGAACTCGCCGGCCGGCGGTTGCGTGTGCTCGGCGATCTGTCCAGCTCGCTCGTCCACGATCTCGCGAACCTGCTGCTCGCCGGGGTCGGTGTCGCCGAGGCCCTGCGGCCCTACGTCGAAGACGCCGCCGAAATGCAGTCGCTCAGTGACATGCAGCAGGGGGTCAGGAAAGGCGCGGTGCTCTGCCGCGCCCTGACCCGCGCGTTGACGAGTGAGGTCCGGAGCTGGGAACGGGTAGCGCTCGGCGTCGTGATCGACGACGTCATCGCCGTCGGCCGCAAGGGCGCGATGCGTCGCGGCGTCGAGCTGTCCGCCACCAAGGCCGGCGAGCCTTCGATCCGGGTGCATGTCGCCGAAGCCGTGCAGTCGATCGTCGAGGTGCTGCTGTTCTGCCTGGCCGGTGGAACGACGTCGATCGCGATCCACGGCAGCGCCGAGTGCGCGCCGATCGGCGCCGGGCGGGAACGCAACCTGGGTCGCATCCGTGTGGTCGCGAGCGCCGTCGAAGCCACGGCGGCGGCCCAGGCGATGGCGACCGTGCAACTCGGTCAGGGCATGCTGTTGGCCCTCTCGATGACGAAGTCCGACAGCTCGGGTCTGGCGCACGCTGCGATCGCCATGGCTCGTGCCGGTGGCGCTCTGACCGCGACGGAGGTCGACGGTGGGTTGGCCTTCGACTTCGTCTGGCCCGCGGTCAGGCCGGCGTAGGTCGGTCACCGGCGGATTCCGCGGGCGTCCAAGGCTCGGTCTGGATGGCGGCGTCCAGCCCACGCAGCAGGATGCGCTCGCGTTGCTCGTCGTAGCTGCGACCGCCGAAGCGCACCTCCTGATAGGTGCGGAAGGCCATGGCGACGGCGGGGTCGAGGCGCGCTCGGCTGGCCAGCACGATCCCGAACTCCTCCAGCGTCTGGCCGCGGCGACGGGCGTGTCCGGCCTCCGCCAGCGCGCGCAGGATCCGGATCAACAGCCGCCGCGCCGCCAACATCGAGCGTGGCATCACGATCCGCTCCGTCGCCTTCCGGTTGCCAGGCCACATCGTCGCCGCCACCGCCATCACCAGCGCCAGGATCAGGACCCATGGTTGCAGCAGGAAGTCGATCAGCCCGCCCCAGAAAGTCGTGGCGTCCGCCGGCGATGCCGGGTCGCCGAGGCCCTGGTCGTCCTCGGGCGTCATCTGCGTCGGGATGCGCTGGCCGCGTTCTTCGGCCGGAGTCGGATCGAAGACGACGAAGCCGTACCTCAGGAACGGGATCTCGACCCATGCATGCGAGTGCTGTGAGCCGAAGACGCGAGCCTCGGGTTCGCGCCGGTCCCGATCACCGCCGTAGAGGCCGGTGCCGATGCGGCACGGGATGCCGCGCAGCCGCAGCATCAGGGTCGCGGCGGAGGCGAAGTGCATGCAGTAGCCGCGCCGCATCGAGAACAGGAAGTTGTCGAGATCGTGCGGGTACGGTCCCGTCGGCTGGACGCGGTCATAGCGGCAGCGCAGATCGAGCCCGTCGGCGATGCGTTGCGCGATCTGCCACGGCGGACCGTTCGCGCCCCATTCGTCCAGCAACTGCTCGTATCGAAGTCGATCGTCGTCGTCGAAGTCCGGCGGCAGCGCCAGCAGCTCGCCCTGCAGCTTGCGGTCGACCTCCGCGTTCAGGTCGGGGTCGCGGAGATCCTGATAGGCCACGGCGTAGTCGGTCCGTTCGCCGTTCATCTGCTGGCGCAACCACATGCGCTCCCGGTCGAAGAGCAGGCCGGGGACCTCGCGCAACCTGGTGGCCGTCGGCGGCACGAAGACGTGGTTGCGGGCGCCGGCGAAGCGCTCGACCTCGAGCCAGTGCTCGGGCACCCCCGGGAACGTCGGCCGCAGCACGTGATCGGCCCGATCCTCGCCCCGGACCAGGTGGATCGGCCCCGGATCCCAGTTGTCACAGGTCGTCGGGCGGGAGAAGAAGCCCGAGCGCAGGTAGAGGCCGCTCGGCGTCGGGCTGCCGTTGTCGGTGCGAACCAGGACGAGCTGCTCTCCGGTCAGTCCCGACAGCAACCCGCCGCCGCCGAGATCGAAGGAGTCGGAGAGTCCCTGGCGGTTCGCGCTCGGATTCGCGGTAGCCGCCGCCGAGCTCGTTTCGGGTCCGGTCCGTAGCGGCGACGGAATCCAGGCCAGGGTGCGATCGATGGCGAAGGCCGTGAACAGGCAGGGCAAGGCGATCGCGATCGCAGTCCACAGCACCGGGCGCAGGGCCCTGGTTCGCCTCGGCCCGCGTCGGGGGTTGCGGCTGATCGCGAGCACCGCGAGATGCGACTCGCTGCGCAGCGCGAGGCACGCCAGCACGCAGTAGGCCGCGAGCAGCGGGACGTCCATGCCGCCGAGGATCACACCGACGAGGAGGACGCAGAAGCTGAGGAACAGGCCCAGCGCGGCATCGGCGGCTCGGCGACGGATGCTGACGAAGGTCAGCGGCGGCAGGATCGTGCAGGCCAGGATGGCCGGGCGTGACAGCGGATCCGAGTAGTTGAGGGCCAGCGCGAAGGCCAGCGCCTGCGCCACCGAGGCCGCGACGGCGCGCAGCCATGGACGATCGGGTCGGCGGCGCAGCAAGCCGAACAGGGCCGCCGGCACGGTCCAGGCGAGCAGCCAACCGGTCGGCAGTTGTCGGTGTGGCAGGTTGGCGATGGCCAGCGCGCCGCAGGCGAGCAGAGCCAGCGCGGCGAGCCACTCGGCGCCCTTCGAGTCGCGGCCGGCGCTCATTCGGACTCTCCATCGACGACGCGGATCGCGGCCGGCAGCCGGGCCTGATCGGCGGTGGCGAGGTACGACCCGGCCGGGATCCAATAGCAGTGCTCGTACCGTCGCAGCGAGTCGAGCGTCTGTCGCGGCAGCGGCGCGAAAGGTGTCGGCGTGGCTTCGGCGAGCAGGGTCAGGAGTTCGATCTCCCGCGCCCGGCTCTGCACCAGGATCCGGTTCGGCTCGGCGTCGAGCACGATGACGTCGAGTTCGGCGCCGCGAGCCCGCAGCTCGGTGAGCAGGGTGGCGCAGGCACCGAGGCTCCACTCGAACCGACGCTTGCCGCCTTCGAGGAGGCGGTTCGGTGGGCGGCGCAGATCGAGGACCAGACCGACCGTGCGCGGCATCCGTCCGCGGGTGACGCGGCGGACGAGGAGACCCAGGGCGGCGCTGCGTAGCGCATGGACCGCGCGCGAATCCTCGTCGGCCTGGTGTTCGCGAAGCGAGTGGAACTCGGGGCCGGCCAGCGCCGAGCGATCGCGCGGCGCGGCCTCGCGTTCGGCCACCGCGTTCATCAGATCGGCCCGCAACCGCACCCGTGCCGGCTCGGTGATCAGCTCGGCTTCGAGCGCGATGATGGCGCGGGCCTGGAACAGGCCGAGAGGCCAGGTCGAGGTCAGCAGGAAGACCCGTTCGATGCCGTGGCCTCGGGTGTTGCTGCGGGCGCGAAAGGTGACCCGCTGGGCCACGTTCGGCAGCAGCGTCGGCAGCAGCTGGGGCGGCTCGGTCCGCATCGTCGAGGGCTCGACCAGCAGACATTCGCGAAGCGGCCAGCGGCCGTTGTGGGTCATGATCAGCTGTTCGGTGAACGGAGCGCGGGCGACCGTGCGGCGCAGTCCGACGCGGATTCCGGTGGCATGCAGCCGGCGTTGCTTGAGCACGAAGTCGATCAGCAGTGGCGCCGCCAGCAGCGCGGCCGCGACCCGGGCATTGGCGTCTTCGCCGAGCCAGGCGGCGCTGGCCGCCAGGCCCGCGAGCCAGGCCACCACGCGGCCGCGCATCGTCAGTTCGATCGTGCTGGAGGACGCCGCCATGCGATCAGTCGGGCAATGAGGTCTCGGCCAGGGTCTCGTGCAGCAGGGCTTCGGGACAGCCCCCGCTGTGGGTCGCGAGTCGGTGGGCCCAAGCCGGGACCAGCAGCGCACGGACGTCGTCGGGGACGACGAAGTCGCGGCCGTGCAGCCAGGCACGGGCGCGGCAGGCACGGTGCAGCGCCTGCGCGCCGCGCGTGCTGACACCGAGCACGGTGTCGGGCATCGAGCGCGTGCGCTGGGCGAGCTCGACGACGAATGCGGTCAGCTCGCGGTCGCACCTGACCGCCTGAACCTCCTTGCGGGCCGCGAGCACGTCCTCGGCGGTGGCCACGGGAGCGAGTTCGTCGACGATGCGGTGGCCGTCTTCGTGGGCCACGACCGCGATCTCGTTGTCGGTGTCGGGGTAACCGAGGCTGATCCGCAACAGGAAACGATCGAGCTGGTTCTCGGGCAGCGGGTACGTGCCGGCCGAGGTCATCGGGTTCTGCGTGGCGATGACGAAGAACGGGTCCGGCAGGGTGTGGCTCTCGCGATCGACCGTGACGCGGCGCTCGGCCATGCATTCGAGCAGCGCCGATTGGGTGCGCGGCGGGGTACGATTGAGTTCGTCGGCCAGCAACACCGAGGCGAAGACCGGGCCGCGGCGGAAGGTCAGCTCACCGGTGCGCGGGTGGTAGATCTGGGCGCCGACGATGTCGGCCGGCAGCAGATCCGCGGTGCACTGGACGCGCTGGAAGGGCAGGTCGAGGGCGCGGGCGAGTGATCTGGCGAGCAGGGTCTTGCCGACGCCGGGGTGATCCTCGATGAGCAGGTGGCCACCCGAGAACAGGGCGATGAGGGCGAGTTCGATCGCCTCCGGTTTGCCCCGTAGTCCCTGGCCGACCCGGTCGGAGAGCTTCTGTGCGAGTTCGGTCATCCTGTGGGGTTTGGTGAGCATAGCGGCGACCTCGAGAAGCGGAACCGGCATGGGCAGGTCGGCAGGGAACGACGCCGTGGGGGCCTGGGACCCGATGTCGACCTGGCTGGAGGGGCGTTACCGGCAACGGTGGCGTCGGACCGGAGGTTCAATGGCTGCGACGACGGCCGCTTTCGTGCCATACTCGTCGGCGTTCGGACCGCTCGGCCACGCTCCACTCCGTTCCGGCTCGCCGTGGTTTGCCGATGGAGACGACGATGAAGACGCAACTCGTGCTCGCGCTCGTGACGGCAGGCCTCGGGTCCTGCGCCGCCCGACCCTATCCCGCCTTCGGCATCGAAGACGGCACCGAGCCTATCGATCACGTCGTGGTCAGCGAGGCCTCCTTGCAGGACGTCGTGCAGGTCGGGCGCCCGCAGATCGAGCGGGTTGCAGACGGTGGGGCGCGGGTCGTGCTCGTCGTCCACAACGGCGACATCGAGACGATCGAGGTGATGGCCGAGCTCGTGTTGCTGGCCGAGGGCCGGGAGCCGGTCGGCGCCGCCGGCAACGGGCAGGTCGCGGTGATCGGGCCCGATTGCACGGTGGCGGTAGGGTGGGATTGGCCGGTCGGTCGGGACTCGGGCTACGAGATCAGGCTGTCCTGGAACAAGTGAGATGGGGCGCGGGCATCGGCCTGCTACGTTCGCGGTGTGAGCAAGCCAGTAGTCGTCACCTTCCAGGCCAGGGGTCACCTGATCGACTCGGGCCTGCTCTCCGACGCCCTCGAGGCGGTGCAGGCTGCCGGTGGCGGCTATCGCGTGCTGCATCTCGACATCGGCACGCATCGCTGGGACGAGAGCCAGCTCGAGCTCGAGGTGACGACGCCTGACGTCGCGACGTTCGAACGGGTCAGGGCGGACCTGATGTCGCTCGGCCTGAGCGAGACGGCGACGCAGGACGCCGTGCTGGCCGAGGTCGAAGCCGACGGTGTCGCGCCCGATGGCTTCTACTCGACGACCAATCTCGCCACCGAGGTGCGTATCGACGGCGAGTGGCTTCATGTCGAACGGCAGCGGATGGATGCCACCGTCGTGGTCCAGGGCAAGAAGGCGCAGTGCATCAAGCTGCGCGATCTCACCAAGGGGCAGCGTCTCGTGCTCGGTTTCGCCGGCGTCAGGCTCACCCCCAACACGAGTCGGAAGCTGCAGGAAGGGCACTTCGGCTTCATGCAGAGCGGGGCCAGCTCGGAACGGCGGCTTGCCGCCCAGGTCGCCGAGGTCGCGCGGGTGTGGCGAGAGGTTCGCGACGCGGGCAGGAAGGTCGTGTTGGTCGCCGGTCCGGTGGTCGTTCACGTCGGCGCCGCGCCGGCGCTGGCCGCGATCGTGCGCGCCGGGCTCGTCGACGGGTTGCTCAGCGGCAATGCGCTCGCCGTCCACGACATCGAGGCCGCGCTCTACGGCACCAGCCTCGGCATCGAGCTGCAGAACGGCGTCGCGGCCGTGCACGGGCACATGCATCACATGCGGGCGATCAACACCATCCGGCGCGCCGGCAGCATCGCCAATGCGGTCGCGACCGGAGTGCTGACGAGTGGGGTCATGCATGCCTGCATCGCCTCGCGCGTCCCGTTCTGTCTCGCCGGTTCGATTCGTGACGACGGGCCGCTGCCGGACACCGAGATGGAGCTGATCGCGGCGCAGGCCCACTATGCCGAGATCCTCGAAGGTGCCGGTCTCGTCGTCATCCTGAGCTCGATGCTGCACGGCATCGGTGCGGGCAACATGATCCCGGCCGAGGTGCGAACGGTCTGCGTCGACATCCATCCCGCCGTCGTCAGCAAGCTCGGCGATCGGGGTTCGGCGCAGAGCCAGGGCATCGTCACCGACGTCGGCGCGTTCCTCGGCGCCCTCGCCGAGCAGCTCGGCGTCGAGGTCGGCTAACCTGGCGACCCGTGCCCGGCCGATGGTGCCGATGCCATGGGACTCTTCGCCGTAGTCACGACCGCCCTGTTCGCGCCCGGCCTGCAGCAGGCACCCCTACCCGCACTCCCGGTCGAGCTGCCCGAGGTCGTGTTGAGCGACGTCGCCGACGATCGGGTGCCGATCACGGCCTTCGGGCTCGGCAACGGCGGGCTCGACGCCACCAGGCCGCCGACCGCGCTGCGCTGGAGCGAGGACGGCTGCACGACGCCGGGCGACGTTCGGGTGCAGGTCCTGACCGCCGGCGTGAAGCTGACCTTCCCCTCCGGCCGCGAGCTGTTGGTCGCTCCCGATGGCCACCTGCACCTGCGAGATGGTGCCGTGGCCGGGCCATTCCCGACCGGACTCGAGCTGCACCTTGCGGATGGAGCGGTCGTGCGCATCGGCCTTGCCCGAACCGGCCGCAATCCGATCGGCGAGGTCACGGTGGTGCACGGTGAGCGTGCGCTGCAACCCTGGCGGCGCGGGCGCAGCACGCGGGCGATCGTCAGGGCCGGATTCTGGGGCGGTGTGCGACTCTGCTGCTGCGGCGACGGCGGCGAGGTGTATCGGGCGATCGCCATCGGGCCTCTCATCACCCTCGACCGGGTCCTCGTTCCGACCGCTCGCGAACGGGATACCCCCGAGCAACGCCTCGTGGTGTTGACGGCACCCATGATGCAGGCGATGTCCCAGATCCCGCGGCAGAGCCGGGCCCCCGATCAGGACCTGCGGCAGGCCGTGCGGGCGGTGTCGGCGATGGCCGTGCGCGGCGATGCGGTCTTTCCTGACGGCGCCGCGCTGCGGCGGGCCGAGCGGGACGCCCTGCGCTGGGGTCTCCCTTCTGGTTACGAACTCGAACTGGCCCTGGACGGACCGCGGGCGCCACGCCTGTCTCTGTTCGCCGGCCGGGCGCGGCGGCCGATGGTGGAGTGGACGCTCGGCAACAGCTCGGCTGCCTACCTGAACAACCCCAGGGCCGATGAGCCCGGGGCTTCGCGATGGCATGGCAACGGCGTGCCCATGCCAATGGTGGCGCCGGCGTTGCAGGTGCGGCGTGAGCTGCTCGAACATGCCCAGGTGCTGCGCCTGATCCGTCGCCTGCAGTAGCCCCGGTCGTCGGACCTCGATCCCGCTTCGAAACTGCGGGGAACTCCGGGGCCACGGATCACGTTCGCCCGCGCCCCGGCACGCCGTATGCATGGCACGGCATGCCTTCGAGGTGCTGCATCATGGCCAGAATCCAGACCGCGTCCTTCTCGCTCCTTCTCCTGCTCTCGACACCTGTGGCGGCTCAGGGCCTCCTGATCCAGCCGCCGCCGCAACCGCAGCCGTCCGCTTCCGACCCGGCACTTCAGGAGCCCTCACCGAGGCCGTATCACGGTCGCCTGGTGACGCTACAGAACACCCGTATCCGGGCCGAGATCGTCGATGGGGTGGCCACCACGGTGATCGAGCAGACGTTCCACAACCACGGTGGGCGCGATGCCGAGGGGACCTGGTTCCTGCCGTTGCCGAACGGGGCCGTGGCCGATGGCTTCACGATGAACGTCGGCGGCAAGGAGCTGGCCGGCGAGGTGCTCGATGCCGGTCAGGCCCGATCGGTCTACGAATCGATCGTGCGCAGGAAGCGCGACCCGGGCCTGCTCGAATACGCCGGCGAGGGCATGCTGCGGGCGCGGGTGTATCCGATCCCGGCCCGCGGCGACGTCATCGTGACCGTGCGCCTGCGCCAGATCCTGCAGCCGCTCGGCAACATGTTCGAATGGCAGTGGCCATTGCGATCGATGCAGTACGGCGACACGGGCTGTGGGCCGCTCTCGATGGACGTGAAGATCAGCTCACAGACGCGCATCAGCACGGTCGTCAGCCCGCACGATTGCGCCGACATCGATCGCAAGGGGGATCACGAGGCGCGCGTGACCTTCGAAGGCAAGGGCGACCAGCTCGAGGACCTGCGCGTTCTCTATGGACTCAGCGAACAGGAGTTCGGCCTGCACCTGCTGACCTGGCGACAGCTGGCCGATCCCGGCTACTTCGTCATGCTGCTGTCGCCGCCGCGCGAGCTCGAGAAGAACATCCCGCGGCGCTGCGTGCAGTTCGTCGTCGACACGTCGGGCTCGATGAAGGGGGCCAAGATCGAGCAGGCCAAGAGCGCGTTGGGCATGTTCCTGAAGAGCCTGCGGCCGGGGGACCTGTTTCAGGTCGTGACGTTCGCGTCCTCGGTGCAGACGTTCTTCGATCGGCCGCGCCTCGCCAGCGAGGAGAACATCGCGGCGGCGCTCACCCGCATCGATCGCCTCGAGGCCAAGGGCGGCACCAACATCGCGGAGGCGTTGCAGCAGGCGCTCGAGGTCGAGGTGCCCGCGGACGATGACGGCGGCTCGTGGCTCGGTCAGATCGTGTTCGTCACGGACGGTGAGCCGACGGTCGGCGTGACCGTGCCGAGTCAGATCCTCGAGCTCACGAGAAGCAAGGACCGGCAGCAGATGCGGCTGTTCGCGCTCGGCGTCGGCGACGAGATCGACGTGCGTCTGATCGACGACCTGGTGCAGCAGCACCGCGGTGCGCGCGATTTCGTCCGCAACAAGGAGAAGATCGAGGTCAAGGTCGACGCGCTGTGCCAGAAGATCGCCTGGCCGGCCCTGACCGACGTCGAGGTGCGCTGCGACGAGCTCGATGCGTTCGACGTACACCCGACGCGAACCCGCGACCTGTTCTGTGGCGAGATGCTGCAGGTCGTCGGTCGCTACCGCAGCTCGGGGATGCAGGTCGTCCGCGTGCGCGGCAAGCAGAACGGTATCGCCCGCGAGTTCGTGTTCGAGGTCGAGTTCCCGAAGCTCGACGACAAGCACACGTTCGTGCAGACGATCTGGGCGCGTCAGCACGTGGCGACCCTGCTCGATGCGATCCGTCGCAACGGCGCGAGATCGGAGCTGATCGACGAGGTCCGACGGCTGGCGACGCGCTACGGCATCGTGACGCCCTACACCTCGCAGCTGATCGTCGAAGAGACCGAGCGGCTGGCGAGCGCGAGGCCTGACGATCGCCGCGCGGAGAGCGGCGGGAGGCGCGCGGGCGACAAGGCCGGCGCGCCGACGCCGCAGGAGCGGGATCGATTCGGCATGTCCTCGAAGACGCCTGGTCCGACGGGGCCCAGCACTCTCGGACCGCCGGTGCCGTCGGCGCCGGGGCCGGCCACGCGCGGCGGACAGGGCGCCCCGGCCCGTGGTGCTGCGCCCGGAAGCAGTGCGGCCCCCGCTTCGCCACGGCCGGATGCGACCCGTCGCCTCGCCGAGATGGGTAAGGACCGTACCGGCGCCGAGGCGGTGGCCGAGAGCGTGTTGACCGCCTCGGATGACTTCTTCCTCGGCGGTGGCAGCAAGGCCGACGCCGAGGCTCGGGCGCGTGTGCGCTTGGCCAAGCGGGAAGCGGAGATGCTGCGCCGGGCCGCGGGGCGGGTCTTCGTCAAAGCCGACGACGATCTCGTCGAACAGGGTCTGCCGACGGATTGGCAGGCGAAGGCCGTGATCATCGAGGCCTTCTCCGACGCCTACTTCGAGTTGCTGCGCAGCAAGCCGCAGCTGCGCGCGATCCTGGCGCTCGGCGAGCGCGTCGTGTTCAAGGACGGCGATCGCATCGTCCACGTCAAGCCGGCGGCGACGAAGGAAGTTCAGGGAACCGAGCCGAAGAAGACCGAGCCGAAGAAGGCCGGCCAACCCGCGGTCGTCAAGTGATGCGCTGATGCGCTCGTGACGCCCGGGCCCGGCCACCGTACCGTGCCGGGCCATGCTCGGATTGCTGAGGTGGTTCGTCGTGCTGCTGGGTGGCCTGATCCTCGGGGCGGGCATGACCCTGCACGGTCAGGTGGCGCTCGCCCGCTACATGCGTGACGAGGTCGAGAACACGTTCGTGTTGTGGCGCGCGCTCGGTCGCGCCACCTTCTACTTCCAGGGCGGTGAGACGCGGATGGCGTTGGCGATGTCCGAAGTGCCGCCCGAGGCGCTCGATCAGTCGGATCGCGCGGCGTGGGTGCTGGTCGCGATAGGTGTGCTCTTCGCCTTCAGCGGCCCGTTGATCCCGAGGCCGAAGCCGGCCAAGAAGGCCTGAGTCCGGGCGCGAGCGGCGGGTCAGTCGGTCAGTCCTTGAGGATGACGCACTTGCCGCCGTTCTCCGTGGCGAGCCGACTCATCAGTTCCTCGGGCGTGATCGTCATCCACTCCGGTGGCTTGCGCCGCTCCTCCTCGTTCGGCGAGCTGATGAAGACCGTGTTGATCCGCATCTGGGAGAAGCGGTTGCTCTCCTTGACGAGGCGGAGGATCTGGATCGGGTCGAGGACTTCGCCGACGGACGGTGCGCCGTCGGATAGGATGAAGATCTCGTCGACGTTGGTCTCGTAGCGGTCGCCGTAGACCATCGACTTGACCTTCAGTCCCACCTCGAGTGCGCTCCACAGGTTGGTGCCGCCGTCGGGCTCGATGTCGCTGAGGAACTTCTTGAACTTCTCACGGTTGCGATCGGTCGCGGGAACCATCGCCTTGTTCCACATCTTGGCCTTGGCGTCGCCGTCGAACGTGATCATGTTGAACGAGGCGTTCTTGGGCAGCGACTCGATGGCGGTGTTGAGCTCGCGGCGGGCATAGTCGATCCGCGAGGATGGCTCCTGGGCCCTCCCCTTCTTGTCGGCGCCGATGTTCTTCGTCATCGCGAACGTCATGCTGCGCGACAGGTCGAGGATGAACAACACGCGGGAACCCTGCACCGGGATGCCGGCGAATCCGCTGGCCACGGTGTGCGCGTCTCCGGTGGGCTCATGACGCTTCTGGACCTCCAGCTTGTCTTTCTCGCGGTTCCAGAAGTCGGTCCACTTCTCGGGGGCGTCGGCCGGAAAGACGGCGCCCGTCATGCTCACCAGCAGTTCGTGGGCGCGATGCAGGACGAGGGTCGACAGCGCTCCTGACTGGACCTGATCCGGATTGGCCCGATACCGCTCGAGCAAGGCGATCAGGGCCGGGATCGAGTCCGGGGTGCGGAAATCGTCGAGGAATCGAAGCAATGCCATATCGGACCGCCAGCTCGAACGGCCCAGGGCCTTGAGCGCGGCGCGGGCGGCGAGGCGCGACGACTCGGGCAGCTCCGACGGTTTGCCCGCCGCTTTCGCCGGTGAGCCGCTCTCCTTGTCGGCCTTCTCCTTGTCGGCCTTGTCCTCGTCTTTGCCCTCGCCCCCAGGCTTCCTGGTGTCGAGCTTCGGCAGGTAGCTCGAGTAGACGGAGCGCAGGGCCTTGACGATCGCGGGCAGCACGACCTCGCTCTGCTCGTTCTCGAGTGCGCCGATCAGGCCGAGGGCGGACTTCTCGTCACCGATCAGGGCCAGGGCCTCGGCCGCGCTGAGTCTGACCAGCACTTCGATGTGGCCGAGCAAGGGCTCGATCGTGGCCCGGTACTTCGGGTCGGCAAAGGACCCGAGAGCACGCAGCGCCGCGGCCTGGGTCGGGATCGCGAGTGCCCGGGTCGTCTTCAGCTCGCCGCGCGCGGCGGTGGCAACGACCTCGCGCGCCTCATCGCTCGAGAGCTTGGCGGCCCACTTCTCGCCGACGCCGCGTACGACGTCGGGCGCCATCTCCCGCTTGTACTCCTCGCCATCGAGACCGATGCCGACCAGCTCGAGCAGTGCCTCGGCGGCCGCCCCGGTGTTCTCGTTGGCCAGGGCTTCGGCGATGCACTCGAGATCATTGAGCCAGGTCGGGTCACCGAGCCCGCCCTTCGGTGCGACCCCGAACTTGATCGCGAAGGACTGCTTCGCCGTGATCGCGGGCGGCACCCAATCGACGACCAACGGCACCCGGTTGAGGATCTTCGTCGAGTAGATCTCGATCTTGCCCTTCCGGTACAGCTTGAGCCATGCGGCGAGGGCCTTCTCCGGTTCGCCGGCGAACCTGATGGCGGCGGCCGGGGTCGAGGCGGTTGCGGGGTCGGTGGGGCTGGCGAGGAAGCACGCCGTGACTAGGAGCGGAACGAACATCGGTAGGGTGGTGGCAGCGGGCAGATGCTGCGCGAGGGGCGACCACTCTACCTAGTCTGAGCGGCAAGTTGCGTCCCTGGGGTCCACTTCGCGACGGAATGCGGGCCCGGCGCAGCGTCAGGCTCTGAGAGCGAATCCTCTCGCAGGCTCTGCGCGGCTGCGTAGGCGGCCGCCAATGAGCAATCTGAGAGGCCGCATCATGGCCTCTTCTCGGCCTCTCAGCGGATGCGCGGTTCGACCCGGCTCCGCGGCGTCACGTAGTTGGAGCCACACGGGCTCTCGAACAGGAAGTTCTGTCGGAACAGCCCGAGTTCCTCGCAGATCTCGTCACTCTGACCCATCACGATGAACAGCTTCGGGAACACCTCGGCACGCGTCGTGGCCATGTTGATCAGGAAGGTCGCCTCTTCACGTGAATCCAGGGACAACGTGATGCTGATGTGATTCCTGATGTCGCGCAGGTGTCGACTGTCCTTGACGGCGGGCTCGATCCAGGTATGGACCGTCTCGATGCTGTGGCTCTGGCTCGGGACCTTGCCGAGCATGCGCGACACCAGGCGCAGGTCGGAGTCGACCTCGGGGCTGAGGATCAGGCCGAGGCGATCGCGGTCACGCAGCTCGAGCATGACATCGACGAAGGCGTGGAGGTCGTTCGATTCGGTCACGATCCGATCGACGATGCCGGGGTCGTTGCGGCGTGCAAGCTGTCGCAGCGAGAGGTCGACCGAGTCGAAGCAGGCTTCGATCTGACGCGCCGTCTCCTCGGCGAAGAGCCGGGCGGTGAGAGGTTGCGCCGAACTCATCATCGCCATCGAGCCGGAAGCCGGATCGCGGTACGAGTCGGGATAGCTGACCGGGGTCGGAGTCGGCGCGGTGCGGTCCTCGATTCTCCGGGGTTGTTCGATACCGCTCTCGACACCGACGATGTGCGTGGTCTCGGGTGATCGAGCGCTCCGATCCTCGTGCAGCCAGAGGCCGAACAGCAGGGCGGCGGCCGCGGCCGCGGCGCCGGTCAAGGCGTAGCGGGCCTTGGCGAGCAGCGGCAGCGGCTCGCGGAAGATGGCCTCATGCGTGCCCTCGCCAGCGCGGATCCGCTCCCATAGCTGATCGCGGAACGGCTCGCTGACTCGTTCGCGAGGCAGCTGCAGGGTCAGGCGCTGCGCGGCCTGCAGCTCGTCCCAGAAGCCGGCGCAGGCTGGGCACGAGGCGGCGTGCTGCATTACGACGGCACGCCTGCCGGATGGCAGACGGCCATCCAGGCATTGCGACAGTTCGTAGCGGCAGGTGTTGCACTTCATTGGATGCAGATCCGATCGACTTGTGTCTAGAGCTTGATCTGGCGACTGACCAGCGACTTGAAACGCTGGCGGGCGCGAAACAGGCGGGTGGATACGGTCTTGACGGGACAGCCCATGACGGCGGCCGCGTCCTCGTAGCTGAGCCCTTCGACTTCGCAGAGCAGGAAGGCCTCCCGGAACTTCAGCGGAAGTTCCTCGATGGCCTTCTCGATCGCCGCATTGGCTTTCTGGGTTTCGATGACGACGTCGGGCGCCACGCCATCGGAGTCGACCCGCGTGAACGGCTGGTCCTCGTCCCGCTGCAGGTCGCGGAACAGGCACAGTTTGAACTTCCGCCGGCGCAGCTGGTCGAGGCAGAGGTTGCGCGCGACGCGGAACAGCCACGGCCTGAACGCAGCGGTCGGCACCTGGTTGAGGTGCCGGTAGAGCGCGAGGAAGGAATCCTGGGCGACGTCTTCGGCGGCGATCGAATCGCCGAGCAGGCGCGTCGCGAACGTCTTGAGGCTGTCCGAGTGCTCGGCCAGCGCGCGATGGAACGCGACCATCGTCACCGGGTCGGGTTCGTTGGTTGCGGCGATGCTGGCCATTGGAATCGGTGGGTGTTCGGTGACAGGGGTGGTCAGGATCTCAGCGGATCCGCTTCAGGACCCGGTCGATCGTGTCGAGGGCGGCTTGCTCCTCGCTGTCGGACTCGGAGATCTTCTTGATGACGCGGATCGCCTTCGCCGCGGGCTTGGCCTCAGCGGCCTCGCAGGCCTCCTCGCAGCACTCCTTCGGCTGTCCCTCCTCGCAGCACTTCTTGGCCTCGCCCTCCTCGCAGCATTCCTTGGCCTCGGAGCACTCGATCAGGATCTGGGGGGACTCGATATCGATGCCTTCGCCGCCTTCGCCGACGATCTTGAAGGACATCGTGCCTTCCCCGTTCTCGTTCGAGAAGAACATGACATTGCCCTTGCCGGCCTTGCCCTGCCCGCCCTTGTCGGCGTGGACCCGGAGCAGCTTGCCGATGTCGACGCCATTAGCGCCGATGCTGAAGCCGAGACCCTTGCCTCCGGCCTTGCCGTCACCGGAGCCGATCTCGATCAGCTTGCCGCCGTCGATCTTGAATGCCCTGGCCTCGACGTTCTTCACCTCGAGGTTCTTCTTGCCCTTCTTCTTCGCGCCCTTCTTGTCCTTGTTCTTACCCTTGTTCTTGCCGGACTTCTTGACCACCGCGGTGTGGCAATCGAGGCCCGGGCACTCTCCGGTCACATCGTTGAGTTCGAGCACGATCTGTCCGCTGCCCTTGCCGTGATCTCCGAACGTGATGTCATCGAGCCCCACGACCTCCCCCTTGCCCTCGAGCACGACCTTCACGTCCTCGTTGATCGTGGCGGGGGTGCCGTGGACGGCGCGAACGATGCGTGGCTCGGCCTTGCTGGTAGTGCTCTCGAGGCGGTTCAGCAGCCCGAAGAGGCGCGCGCCATCGTTGTCGGTCGTGGCGGTGGCATGTGAAGAGTGCATCTCCTTGATCGCGGCCCGGATTTCGCTCCGGATGATCTCGCGCAACTCGGCGCGTTGCTCCTGCGAGAAGCCGTGCTGGGCGGCGAGTGGGGCCAGACAGAGGGAGAAGGTCAGCAGGGTGGAGAGTCGCATGGTTCGTTCGCAGTGAGTGCAGGGATCTGTGAAGTGCGGCAGACGAAGGGGTAGAAAGGAAACTCCGAACCGACGAAAAAGCCCGTTCCGTTCCAGCATTCCCCAACATGGCCCCAACTACCGATGTCATCGGCCGCAACGTACGTCGACCTGCACGCAGGCTGCGACATCGCCTGACTGCCTCACTGCTCTGGCTGGCGTGCGCGTGGCTGGGCTCATGCGGTGGTGACCTCTCCTACCGCTCGGTTGCCGAGTTCTCCGGCGCTGTCACGCTCGGCGCCGGGTTTCGCAAGGTCCGGATCGAACTCCGCAACGGCACCCTCGGGGTCGACATACATGATGCCCGAGAAGTGAGTTACGCGGGAGGTGTTCGGCGGGCAGCGAACACGGCCGACGACCTGACGAAGATCGAAGCGGTCGCCCTGGCCTTTACAGGTGCAGCGGACGAGCAGGATCCGTCGACGCTCGTCATCCGCGCCCCGAGCCTGCCCGATGGGGTGCAGGGAGTCCTCGCCTTCGAGCTCGGAATCCGCCTGCCCGCCGACATCGACATCGATCTGGTCGTGGCCGAGAACGGGCACCTCACGGTGGCAAACCGCTCGGCATCGTCGAGTGCCGTGACCGGTCGCGGCGATCTGCGGTTCATCGGGTGCCACGGCGCCATCAAGGCGAAGACCGGTCGCGGCCAGATCATCGTCGACGACCATCGTGGCGATCTCGACATCACCGCCGCGATCGGCAGCATGCAGGTGTTCGTCCGCGAACCGGGGCAGAGGATCCGACTCGATACCGGCGATGGCACGGTGCAGTGCTACATCCCGCCGAATGCCGGATTCGTGGTCGATGCGCGCGCCGCCGTCGGGCGCTGCGGCAGCAGCTTCGGGCTCGATGTCGAGAGCCCTACCGAGTTCAGCGCGGCGATGACGGGTGCCCGTGGCGATGCCGGGACGAAGATCGTCCTTCGCACCGGCACGGGGCACATCCAGCTGGGCTCGAAGGTGTTCGACTAGATCGGTAGTTTCGATCCGAGGTCCCGTGGTCGCCCGCTCCGGGTGTGCGGAAGATCACGCATCGCCAGGCTGTCGCTGCCGAACACGTGCGGTTCGGCTCGCGGCGCGATTCGCGAGTACTCGCGGCCGCTCAGGGAAACGGAAAATTGTCGTAAGGCACCTCACGATGCCGGCGACATGACGTAGCAGTCTCCGGGTCCAAGCCACGAAGACTCGCTCGCCCCCAAGCCTCCCCTTTCCGTGTCGCATCCCCAATGCGGCGACATTCAGAGCCACGAATCATGACTCTAGGTAAGCGTCTGCTCCTCTACTCGAACAATGATCCTTCAGCCGTCAGCCTCTCGCGATCGACCGCGGAGTGGGGGTGCCTGACGAGCACCTGTGGCTCCCTCGACGAGCTGCGTGGCCGTATCGAGGGCTCGGAGTACGACATGGTCGTCGTGGAGCCGTCGGCCGTGGTGCGCCAGCTGATCGCGGAAACGGATCCCGAGGAGACGCTCCAGCTCTCGCTCGCCGAAGTGGAGAAGCGTCACATCCATCGCGTCCTCTCCTCGACCGGCGGCAACAAGACGCGAGCGGCACGCATCCTCGGCATCGATACGAAGACCCTCTACAACAAGCTCAAGAGCTATCAGTCGGCCGAGGCCGTTGCCCGCCGCCGGATGGCGAGCGCGTCGCACACGTCGGTGATCTGAGTCATCGAACGCCGCACCGCGGCGTTGGGTCGACTAGGAGGCGTTGGCATCAGGCGCTGCTGCGGCGTTTCCTCGGGGGCCGGTGATCCGCCGGGTCGATCGGTCCGCGTCGCAATCGCAGTAATGGATCATCGAGATTCCCGTGTCACCGCCGGGAGCCTGCCGTCGGGGAGCCGATTCCGGCGCCGCATCGCCCGCGGAGGTACACTGGCTCGACTGGCACCCCTCGGTCCGGTCGGGAGACACGATGAACAGAGTGGATGCGATCCTCAGCGAGCTCTCCAGTCGCCATCAGAACACCGACGTCAGGTTCCTGACGGCGGTTCGTCCGATGGTGGAGCGGATCCTGGATGATGGGACCCCGGAGGCGGCCAGAGTGCCGCTCCTCGAGATGCTGGCGGAGACCTTCGAGCGCGACGTCTGCATGCGTCGCGATCTGGCCATCGTGCGTGAGGGGTTCGCGGCCTTCTTCGAGGACCTCAAGCGCCGCCTCGGAGGGCGGTAGTCCGGCGGCGCGACCGCGCTGGCACCGGACGCTCGTTCTGGGCCTGCGCGCTTTTGCCGCGCTTCGCCCGTGTCACGTCGCGGCGGTCCCGATTCGAGGAATCCGGAAGCCGGTCGAAAACTAATCGCGCCATGCCGATGCGGCTCGGCTCGATGGGATCGCGCGGCTGCTCCGGTGCCCGATGACAGAGCTCATCCGCTGCGTCAATCGCGCTCATGCGTTGCGGGCGGTGGCCGAGAATCTGCGTGTCCGGCACGCCTGGACGATGACCGAACATCGAAACCCGCGGCGGGCCATGATTCGCCGACTTCGATCCTTTGCCTGCAGCGCTCGTCGCGGGTTTCATTCCTCGCCCGTTCGGTGTCATCAGCGGTATGGAAATCCGCCTCGCGATCGGTTCAATGTTCGCCCCCATGGGCCTGAACGAACACCGCGCTGTCCTTGACCTCGCCGAGACTCGTGTTGCCACGATCAAGGTGAGTCTTTGACTACGTTCGTTGTCATCGAGAGCTCGCCGACATCGAGAACCGGATGACCCAGCCCGGGTTCTGGGATGAACCCGAGAAGGCTCAGGAGGTCGTGCAGCAGAAGAAGCGGTGCTTCCAGGTCGTCGAACCGATCGACGCCATCGCCCGCCTGATCGAGGACGGCCGCGTTCTGCTCGAGCTTGGCGAAGAGGACCCGGCCGCGGTCGAGGTCGACCTGAAATCGACGGCGCAGCAGATCCGTCAGCGGCTCGATGAACTCGAGTTCCAGCTGATGCTGGGTGGCGAGCACGACATCAAGAATGCCATCGTCACGATCCAGCCGGGGGCCGGCGGTGTCGACGCCTCGGACTGGGCCGAGATGCTGTTGCGCATGTACATCAAGTGGGCGCCGGCGCACGACTACGAGGTCTCCGAGGAGGACTTCCAGGCCGCCGAAGAGGCCGGCATCAAGTTCGCCACGATCATGGTCAAGGGGCCGTATGCCTATGGCCGCCTCAAGGCCGAGCAGGGCGTACACCGGCTGGTACGCATCTCGCCGTTCGACGGCAACGCCCGGCGCCAGACGTCGTTCGCCTCGGTCGAGGTCGTCCCCGAACTCGACGACGACGTCTCGGTCGACATCCGCAAGGAGGACCTGCGCGTCGATACTTTCCGCGCCTCGGGCGCCGGTGGCCAGCACGTCAACAAGACCGAGTCGGCGATCCGGATCACGCACCTGCCGACGGGTGTCGTCGTCTCCTGCCAGAGCCAGCGCAGTCAGCACAAGAATCGCGACAGCGCGATGCGGACCCTGCGCTCGAAGCTCTACCAGCTCGAGCTGGCCAAGCGCGAGGCCGAGCTCGCCAAGTTCTACGGCGAGCGCGGTTCGATCAGCTGGGGCAACCAGATCCGCAGCTACGTGCTGCAGCCCTATCAGATGTGCAAGGACGCGCGCACCGACTACGAGACGTCGGACGTGCAGGGCGTGCTCGACGGCGACGTCGATCCGTTCATCGAGGCCTACCTGAAGAAGGGCAGCAGTAGCGCCGGCAAACGGTAGAGCAGGCAGACACCAAAGCAGGCAGACCAATGAAGAGAGCGCTGTTGTCAGTCACCGACAAGACCGGAGTCGTCGACTTCGCCAAGGGTCTGGTCGAACTCGGCTTCTCGATCCTGTCGACCGGCGGCACCCGCCGCGCATTGCTCGAGGGCGGCGTCGAAGCGGAAGAGGTCGCGGACTACACGGGCTTCCCCGAGATGATGGATGGACGCATCAAGACCCTGCACCCCAGGGTTCACGGTGGCCTGTTGTCGCGCCGCGACGTCGCCGCGCACGGCGAGGCGATGCGGCAGCACGGCATCGATCACATCGACGTGCTCGGCGTCAACCTCTACCGCTTCCGGGAGACGGTGAGGAAGCCGGGCGCCAGCCGCGAGGACATCGTCGAGAACATCGACATCGGTGGCCCGGCGATGATCCGCAGCGCGGCCAAGAACCACGCCAGCGTCGCCGTCGTCGTCGACCCGAAGGACTATGCGAAGGTGCTCGGCGCGATGCGTGAGCACGGTGGCGCGGTGCCGCAGGATCTTGCCGGCCAGCTCGCGGCCAAGGCCTTTGCCCATACGGCGGCGTACGACGCGGCCATCGCCCAGTGGTTCGATGGCGAGCGTCGCGGCAGGCCCGGCGAGCCGTTCTTCGCCGAGCGCGTGACCGTCACCGGCGAGAAGCTGCAGGACCTTCGCTACGGCGAGAACCCTCATCAGGAGGCCGCCTTCTACGGCACGGGGGAGGCACCCAGCCTCGCCGCCGCGAAGCAGCTCGGCGGCAAGGAGCTCAGTTACAACAACATCCTCGATGCCGATGCGGCGTTGCAGATGGCGCTCGAGTTCGAGCAGCCGTGCTGCATCCTCGTCAAGCACAACAACCCGTGCGGTGCGGCGGTGGCCGAGACGTTGACCAGGGCCTTCGAGCTGGCGCTCACCGGCGATCCGGTGTCGGCGTTCGGCGGCATCTTCGCCGCCAATCGCCCGTTCGATCGGGCGACCGCCGCGGCGGTCGTCGCCAGCGGCACCTTCCTCGAGGTGATCGTCGCTCCCAGCGTCGAACCGGCGGCGATGGCGGAGCTGAAGCAGGCGAAGTGGGGCGGCAACGTCCGCGTCCTCGAGCTCGATGGTCTCCCCGACGAGGCGAC
>JAGQRA010000081.1 GCA_020425885.1 Planctomycetota bacterium
ACTCGTTCCGCGAGGGGCTACGCATGGGCGTCGAGTGCTTCCACGCGCTCAAGGCCGAGCTCAAGGCCAGGAAGCTGATGACAGCGATCGGCGACGAAGGCGGCTTCGCGCCGAATCTGGACAGCAATGCCGCCGCGTTCGAGATCATCCTCGAGGCGATCACGAAGGCCGGCTACAAGCCGGGCGCCGACGTCGTGCTCGCGCTCGACGCCGCCGCGACCGAGATCCACAAGGACGGCAAGTACCACCTCGCCGGCGAAGGCAAGGTGCTCGACAGCCAGGGCATGGTCGAGCTCTACAGCTCGTGGTGCAGCCAATTCCCGATCTTCTCGATCGAGGACGGCCTCGACGAGGACGACTGGCAGGGCTGGACGGCGCTCAACGCCGCGATCGGCGACAGGGTGCAGCTGGTCGGCGACGATCTGTTCGTCACCAACACCGAACGGCTTGCCCGTGGCATCGAGGAGAAGGCAGCCAACGCGATCCTGATCAAGGTCAATCAGATCGGCACGCTGACCGAGACGCTCGAGGCGATCGCGATGGCGCACCGGGCCTCGCTGCGGGCGGTGATGTCGCACCGCTCGGGCGAGAGCGAGGACAACACCATCGCCGACCTCGCGGTCGCGGCCGCGACCGGTCAGATCAAGACCGGCGCACCGTGCCGCAGCGACCGCGTCGCCAAGTACAACCAGCTCTTGCGCATCGAAGAGATGCTCGGCGACGCCGCGATCTACGGCATCTGATCCCCCGGCTCGACGACCGCGCCTCGCCGGCGGCCGAGGCCGTTCTCTCGGAACGGTCGACAGCGCCGGCGGCGACGGCGACAATCGGCTGATGCGACGGACCACGCTGCTTGCGCTCCTGCTCATGGCGTTGGTCACCGCCGTCGTCCTCGGCTCGCGGGAATCGCGGTTCAGCGCCGCCTTCGATACCTCGACTTCGGCAGCGACCGCTGCCGCCGTTGGCGCGCGCGATTGCACCGCGCCGACGGACACGCCAGGCGCGCTGCGCACCGCCGCCACCACACCCGATCGCGAGGTCGCCGCACCGGACGACAGACCGGGGCTGCGGGTGCTCGGCGAAGCCGAGTTCTTCGCCCGCATGCGAGCGCTCGGGTTGCAGTCCTCGCCCGCCACCTTCTCGCACCTTCACGACCAACGCCCGGATCTCGGCGCGCTGGCCGCGTTGGTCACCGACGACAGGGGCATGTACGTGACCGGGGCGCGGGTCCTGCTCGAGATCGCCAACCAGGAAACGATGCGGCACCACGTCGGCAACGGCGACTACTCGCCAGAGGTCATGGCCGGGCGAACCGAGGCGGACGGTGTCGCCCTGTTCAAGAACCTGGCTCCGGGATCGTACCTGCTCGCCACCGAACACCGCGACTACGTAACCCGGTACCTCGGTTCGGTCGACGTGCCGATCGGCAGCACGACCTATGTCGAGATCGTCCTGGTCGGACCCGACGCCCACATCGCCGGCAAGGTACGGGCCGCGAACGGCAGCCCGCTCGCGGACGCCGCGGTCACGGTCCGGCGCTACACGGAAGGCGGCGCGGCCTTTTCGGCCACGGCCAGAACCGAACACGACGGCAGCTTCCGCCTCGGTGTCCAGGCCGACACCCAGAACGTCGTGATCGCGACCTGCACCGGCTACCGCGACGCCCGGCTCGAGGCGATCGCCGCCGGCACCGAGGACCTCGAGATCACGCTGCACGAGTCCCCGACGGCTACCATTCGCGGCCACGTCACCGAGGGGCTCTCCGACGAGCCGATCCGGCGCTTCGCCATCGACGGCACCGCGTTCCTCGCCTTCGACGGCGCCTTCGCGATCGAGCGCAACGTACGGGCCGCGCCGCACGTCCTGGTGTTCTCCGCCATCGACCACGAGCCGCGCACGGTCCGCGTGCCGCTGTCGACCGAGGCGGACGTCGACCTCGGTCGCGTCGCGCTGCACGGTGGCCGTGAACTGAACGGCATCGTCCTGCGCGGCGAAGGCGAGGACTGATTCCGCTGGCCAACGCCACCGTGTCGGTCGACGCCGGCGACGGCGCGGTCAGGAGCACGGTGACCTCGGCCGCGGGCGCGTTCTCGTTCCGGCCCGTCGCGGCGGCGCGGGTCGTGCTGACCGCCGCCGCGGTCGGCTTCGACCGACAGCAGCGTTCGATCGACCTGCTGCCGCGCGAACCGACCTACGTCGAGATCGTGCTGCGCGCGGGTCTGTTCGAGGTCGCGGGCACGATCACGGACATCGACGACGACAGGCCGATCGAGCAGGCCATCGTCGAGGTGGTCGAGCAACCGGGGCTGCAGGCCGTGACCGATGCCAACGGCCGCTACCGCATCACCGGCATCGACCAACCCCGATTCACGCTCCGCGCCAGCTGTCGGGGCTACCGCCCCCTCACCTCTCCGCTCCTGACCGGAACCGAAGCCGGCGCGACCTGGGACGCCGGCCTGACCCCCAGCAGCCTTCGTATCCGACTCCGGCTCGGCGGTGCCGTCGCCGGCGCCGGCGCCGGCATCCC
>JAGQRA010000624.1 GCA_020425885.1 Planctomycetota bacterium
CAGTTCGAGCGCGTGCACGACCTGCCAGGCATCGCCGCCGGCCGGGCGCCAGGTGCGCAGCACGCCGTCGAGCGCGGTCGCCTGGTCACCGTGCATGCGCAGCCACGAACCGCCGAACGGGTCGTGGAGCAGCCGCGATCGCACGTCCTCGCCCAGCGCCAACGCCGCGAGGAATTGCGCCAGCGCGACCCGCGGTTCGCCGCGCGCTTCGGCGAGTCGACCGAGGTCCTTGGTCGTCTCGGCGCGTTCGGCCAGCGAACCGATCGAGTCTCCACGACATGACTGCAGCGCGTCGCCATAGGCGGCCTCGGCCTCGGCCATGCGATCGAGTCGCAGCAGGCAATCGCCGCGTCCGTTCTGCGCCGCCGCGCGCGACGCCGGGTCCTTCGCCGCCGCCAGGGCTTGGTCGTAGTGCGGCAGCGCGGCGGCCGGGTCGCCGCCGGCCTCGAGCGCCTCGGCCAGCAGCTGCTCGCCGATCGGATCGCCACGCTCGACGAGCTGCCGCGCCAGCCCGATGGCCTGCGCGTGATCCTCGCGCTGCAGGGCCAGCCAGGCCCGCAGCCAGATCGAGTCCTCGGGCGCCATGCGCGCCGCGTAGGTCTGGGCGCGATCGAAGCCATGCCGCCGGGCGTGATAGGTCGCGAGCGCGTCGAGCATCGTCGCGTGCCACACCCGCAGCTCGTCGGGCAACGCGACCCCGGATGCCACCGTCCGCCGGATCGCGCTTTCGGCCTCGGTGAGCTCGCGCAGCATCGTCGGCTCGAGATCGGTGCCCTGAGCCAGACTCAGTCGCAACACCCGCGCCGCCGACGGCAACGACCGCAGGCGGTCCTCGATGGCGAAGAAGTCGGCCGCCAGCAGCCAATCGCGATCCGACGCCGGCAGCTCCTTGCCGAACGTGCCGAGCGGCGCCGTCTGCCACAGCAACACGATCGCGCGCAACCGATAGTACTCCCAGCGCTCGGCCGCGAAGGCGCCGCTGGCCCGCGCCGCCGCCGCCAGCGCCACCAGTTCGGCGTGGACGACGGCGTCTTCGACCTTGCCGGCGCGCAGCTTCGTCTCGATCTGGAACAGACCGGCGACGAAGGCCGCGATCGGTCGCCGCTCCGGCGACATCGCCGGGACCAGCTGCAGACAGCTCGAGAAGGCGCGCCACGCCTTGCTGGTCTCGCCAGCTCCGAGCGCGGTGATGCCGGCGGCGAACTCCGCGTCGAAGTCGCCGTTCGCGGTCTGCGCCGCGGCCGACGCGACCGCGACGCCGACCGCGATCATCGCTCCGACCAGCGGCCGACTCAGCGCGGCAGCACGGTCAGCTCGAGATCGCCCGAGCTGCCGATCGGCAACGACAGGCCATCGAGCGCGGTCACGCGCAGGCGCAGGGGCCGATTCGGCAACAGCGCGTCGTACTCGTCTCGGGTCAGATCCCATGCGGTGCTCTTCAGCTGGCCGTCATCGCGGTGCAGCACGACGCGGCCATCGCGGTCGAGGATGTCGGCATGGTAGCCACTGGCACCGGACACCGCCGCCCACGAGATCGTGCGCGAGGTGGCGGTCAGCATCGGCTGCAACAACACGAGCTGCAACCGCTGGCCGGCGCGCAGATCGGCGGGCGGCCGGGTGTCGATCCGACCACCCGTGCCGAAGCCGTACCACAGCGCGAGCACGGCGGCCGCGGCGAGGCACAGCAATCCGAGCCTTCGTCGCAGCGTCACGATGCCGGCCGGGCCCGGTTCGAACGCGACCGAACCGCGGCGATCGGCGCCGAACGTCACCGGCGGGCGATGCATGAGTCGCGCCCGCAGCTCCTGTTCGGCCTCGGCTGCCACCGAGTTCAATCGCCGCAACGTCGCCGAGGCATCCTCGCCTGGCTCGCCGACCCGGGTCACGTCCGCGCCCAGCTCGCGTTCCATGGCCAGGGCCCGCAACACGGCATCCATCGCCGCGACCTGTCGCGTCCGCAACGGGTCACCGGCCGCCAACTCGTCGAGGCGATCGCGCTCCGCGGGTTGCAGCGAGGCCAACGCCTGGGCACGCGACAGTTGTTCGAATTCTGCTTCGCTCATGATGTCCTCATCCGCCGATCATGCGGCGGCCCAGGTTCTCCTCGAGTCGCTGCATCGCGCGGTAGCAGCGGTCCTTGATCGTGCTGACGGCCACTCCGGTCGCGCGCGCGAGGTCCTCGAAGCTGCGGCCTTCGAGATGGCGCGCCTGCACCACCTCGCGCTCGGCCACGGGCAGCCGCTCGAGTTCGTCCTGCAGCGCCCCGAGCACCTCGTTGCGGTCGAGCTTCTGCATCGGTCCTTCGACGGCCGCCGGGATCGCCGCCAGCATCTCGTCGGACAGCACCGCCCGCGGGCTGCGACCGACCCGGCGCGCGGCGCTGCGCACGCAGTTGCGGCAGTAGACGAACACCCAGGTCTCCAGCGTGTTGCGGCCGTGGAACTCGGCGAGCCGCGGCCACAGCGCGGCGTAGACCTGCTGCACGACGTCTTCGAGCGCATCGCTCGTGAGGCCGTGACCGAGGCTCCGATTGAGGCGATGGACGAAGCGGGGCACGCAGCCGAGACGGACCATCAAGGCGTCGATGGCAGCGGCGTCACCACCCAACGCGGCCTGCACCAGCAGCAGGTCCGTCGGACCACTGCCGACCGGCGCCATGACCTGGTACGCGTTGCTCATCGGATCGCTGGGAGTCGGGACCTGCCGGGAGTGGCCCTCGCCTGATTGCCGGCCGGCGGCAAACCGCCGGGAAAAACCGGCCCCGACCGGCGACCGAGCTTAGCCTGCGCCGCCGATGCAAGACGAGGCCCCGATCATCCCGGCGCGATCGCAGCTGGTCGTCCTGATCGGCCCGGCCGGTTGTGGCAAGAGCACGATCGGACCGCTCCTCGCCGCCGCGCTGGGGGTACCGTTCGCGGATGGTGACGACCTGCTCGACGCGGCCAACATCGAACGGATGCGGCGCGGGCGGGCGCTCGATGACGCCGCGCGCGGACCGTGGCTCGACCGGATCCATGCCGCTCTCGTTGCCGCCGACGCCGCCGGACAGGGCCTCGTCGTCGCCTGCTCGGCATTGAAACGCGTCTACCGCGATCACCTCGGCAAGGGTCTCACGGTCCGCTTCGTCGAGCTGACGGCCGATGCGACCACGCTGCGCCAGCGCCTCGCCGGCAGACCCGAGCACTTCTTCCCGCCGTCGCTGCTCGACAGCCAGCTCGCCGCGTTGCAGTCGCTACCGGAACGGGATCGGGTCGACGCGACGCGGCCACCCGCCGCGGTCGTGATCGCGATCCGCGAATTGCTGCACGAGGCCGAGGCGTGAGTCGCCACCCGGGCATGCGCCGGGCGCCGTGGCTGCTGCTGGTGCTGGCAGCGGCGATGCGGAGTTTCGGCTGCGCCGTGACCCCCGTGCCGGGGCGCGACGGCACCGCCTACCTGTGGATGGCCGAGCAGTGGTCCGACGGCGACTGGCACGGGTTGTTCGCGACCGTGTTCCACCCGCTCTACCCCGTGCTCGTCGGCGCCGTTTCGTGGTGCGCGCCCGATCTCGACATCGTGCTCCGGGGCCAGATCGCGAGCGCGCTGCCGGCGACCATCGCCATCCTGCCGCTGTGGTGTGTCGCCGCCCGCCTGTTCGACGAACGCGCCGCGTTCTGGACCTGCCTGGCCTACGCCATCGGCAACTGGTTCGTGCGACACCCGGCCGACTGCATGAGCGAAGGGCCGTTCTATCTGCTCGCGATCGGCTGGGCCTGCCTGCTGCTCGCCGACCGCCGCCGCCCGGCGTTGGCCGGCCTCACCGGCGGGCTCGCGTTCCTGGCCCGCCCCGAAGGTGCGGTGCTGATCGCGATCGGCGCCGGCCATCTGCTCGGCAACGGCGCGCGACGCGCAGCCCTGTCGCACTTCGGCGTCGGCGTCGCGGTGATGGCGCTGCAGCCGCTCGGCGCCTTCGCGGCCGGCCGCGAGCTTCTGCTGACGCCGAAGGCCGGGTTCAACTGGAGCGTCGGCGCCGGCGGCGCCGACGATCCGTTCGTCTACTACGCCGAACAGTGGCTGCGTCTGCCGGGCGACGCGTGGGAAGGAATCGGCTACCTGGCCTTCCCGCTGGCCATCGCCGGCGCCATCCGCTTTCGCCCGCGACGACTCGCCGACCCGCGCTGGTGCCTGCTGCTGCCGCTCGCCGCGCAATGCGCGATCGTGCCGCTGCTCAAGAGTCACCACCGCTTCGTCTCGGGGTTCGCGATCCTGCTGCTGCCGTTCGCCGGCGCCGCCATCGCGAGCACGACGAGCTGGTTGCGCGGCCGTCACCGTGCCTGGCCGGCGATCGTGCTGTTGCTGCTGATCGGCAGCGAGGCCAAGCTGCTCGTCGACTGGCCGGCCGATCGCACCATCGAACGCGACCTCGGCCGTTGGCTGCGAACGGAACGATCACCGCCGCAGATCGTGGCGTCCGACATGCCGCGGCTGGTGTTCTTCGCCGGACTGCCGCCGCCGCCGCCGCG
>JAGQRA010000625.1 GCA_020425885.1 Planctomycetota bacterium
CCTACACCTGGCTCGGCACCACCGTGGCCAACTACTTCTCGGCCTATCGCGTCCGCCAGGGCGACTGCCTCGACCTGATGCATATGTGCGACGTGCTCAACAACACCCCCGCCGGCACGCTGCAGTCGGTGCTGACCGACGTCTTCAACGTCGATTCGTTCTATCGCTACGCCGCGGTGATGAACGTGACGACGCAGACCGACAGCTATCTGGAGAGCGGCAAGGACCACTTCCTCTACATCGACGAGGTCCACGGCGACGGCACGACGCTGCCGTTCGACCTCAACGAGGGCCTGGCCGGCTCGACGACGCTGACCCCGACCTACTTCACCACCAACGTCTACCGCCCGGCCTTCACCAAGACGCTGCAGTTCGCCGACTGGACCGAGCGCTACAAGGCCCACCTCAAGGCGGTCATCGACCACACCTTCAACCCGACCCACCTGACGCCGCTGGTGCAGCAGTGGCACGCGATGATCTACAACGACGTCGTCGCCGACACCAAGAAGGTCTACACCACCGCCGCGTTCCAGCAGAACCTGAACAGCCCGGTGACGATCCAGGGCGGCGGCCCCGGCAACACGACGGTTCCGGGCCTCGTGCCGTTCATCCAGGGGCGCTACAGCTACCTGGCGACGAACTCGTACCTCAACGCGCCGCGGGCCGCGCTGACGAACCTGACGCACACGCCGGCGCAACCGACCCCGAGCCAGCCGATCACGATCACCGTCGCCGCCAGCGGCCTCGCCACCGGCGTCAACCTGTGGTGGCGGCAGATCGGCAAGTTCGCCCGCGCGCCGATGTTCGATGACGGCGCCCACGGCGACGGCGCCGCCAACGACGGCACCTGGGGGGCGCAGCTGCCGGCGCAGGCCCCCGGCGCCCTGATCGACTACTACGTCGAGGCCGTCACCGCCACCGGTGCGGCGAGCTACGAGCCGCACACCGCCGAACTCGAACTCGCCTGTCCGCACATCGCAATCGACTGGCCGCAGCTGCCGTCGCCGATCGTCATCAACGAGTTCCTGGCCCAGAACCAGACCGGCGCCGTCGACGAGAGCTTCCAGCACGAGGACTGGCTCGAGCTCTACAACACCAGCAGCACGGCGGTCAACGTCGGCGGCATGTGGCTCACCGACAACCTCGCGCTGCTGAAGTGGCAGATCCCGGCCAACACGATCATCGCCGCGCACGACGTGCTGCGTGTCTGGTGCGACGAGGACGGCACCCAGGGTCCGTTGCATGCGAACTTCAAGCTGGCCTCGGGCGGCGAGGAGATCGGCCTGTTCAACGCCGCCGGCACCGCCATCCACGACCATGTCACGTTCGGCCAGCAATACGTCGACGTCTCGACCGGCCGCCTGTTCGATGGCCAGCTGCCGTGGGTCACGTTCCCGGCGCCGACCCATCTCGCCACCAACACGCCGGCGGTCTGCGGCCAGCGCACCTATGGCGCCCTCGACCCGGCCCAGCACGGCGTCGGGCTGAGCCTCGGCGGCACGCTGCGGATCGGCACGACGGCGACCTACGCCATCGCCGACGGTCCCGCCAACGGCACCGCCGTGGCCGCGATGTCGCTGTTCGTCGACTACGTCGATCTCGGCGTCTTCGGCGTGAGCGGCGAGACCTACCTGCTGTCGCCGCTCGCGACGGTGGTGCCGGCGGTGCTGTCGCTCGACGGCTCGGGTGCGTCGTCGTGGAATCTCGCGATCCCCAACAACGCCGTCTTCGTCGGCCTGCCGCTCTACGCGCAGGTGTTGACCGCGGCCGGCACGCAGTACGACAGCAGCCAGGCCATCGAGCTGCGCATCTGCCCATAGCGCGGCCGTGACCTACCGCAACCGACACGAGTGCAAGTTCGTGGTGCCCGAGACGGTCGCCGCGCGCGTTCGCCAGCAGCTGCGCCCGTACGTGGTACCCGATCCGTTCGCGGCCGGGCACCCCGACCACAGCTACCGGATCAGCAGCCTCTACCTCGACGACGCTGCGGGCACGCTCTATCGCGAAACGGTCGAGGGCCGCGCCCAACGCTTCAAGCTGCGCGTCCGCGCCTACGACGACCTGCCCGATTCGCCGATCTTCCTCGAGGTCAAACGCCGGCACGATCGCGTCGTGCAGAAGCTGCGCTGCCCCCTCCGCCGCCGCGACCTGCCGGCCGTGCTGGCCGGTCACATCGAGGCCGAGCTCGAGCTGCCCGCGCACCAACGCCAATCGCTGCGCGAGTTCGTGCGCCTGCAGCAGCTGCGCCGCGCCATGCCGCGCCTCCTGGTCCGCTACCAACGTCAGGCCTATGTCGGCCTCGACGACGACGATGCCCGGATCACCTTCGATCGGGCGCTCAGCGCATCCTCGGAGACAGCTCCGATCGTACGACAGGGCGGCCGCTTCGAGACGGTGCCGGTGCGCGGCGTCATCCTCGAGCTCAAGTTCACCGACCGTTACCCACGCTGGATGGCGGCGGTCGTCCGCGGCTGTGAACTGCGGCGTGGCTCGTTCTCCAAGTACTGCCGATCCGCCGATGCCCTGGCCGACCGCGGCCACGTCATCGCGCTCTGACCAGAGCCCCCGATGACCGAACTGCTGCGCCAACTCGGTGACATCACGGTGACGATGCCCTCGCTGCCGAGCCTGCTGTTCCACCTGCTGCTGGCCTTCGTGCTCAGCACGCCGCTGGCCTGGGTCTACGCCTGGACCCATCACGGCATGAGCTACTCACGCTCGTTCGTGCAGTCGCTGGTGCTGCTGGCGATGATCGTCGCCATCGTCATGCTCGCGATCGGCGACAGCGTCGCCCGCGCCTTCGGCCTGTTCGGCGCGCTGGCGCTGATCCGCTTCCGCACCCCGATCAAGGACAGCCGCGACACCGTGTTCCTGTTCCTGTCGGTGGCCATCGGCATCACCGTCGGCGTGCAGAACACGACGCTCGCCGTCGCCGGCACCGCGACCACGCTGCTGGTCGCCGTCTACCTGAACGGCATCGGCTTCGGCCAACGCCAGAGCCACGACGGCGTGCTGCGCTTCAAGCTGCCGGCCGCGGACGGCCAGCCGCCGTTGCTGGCCACGGTGCTGCGACACTACTGCCATCACTTCGCCCTGGCCGGCATGCGCGAGTCGCCGCACGACGGCGCGCTCGACTACACCTATCAGCTGCGGCTGTTCGACACCGCGGCGGCGCCGGGCCTCGTCACCGACATCCGCGCCATCCCCGGGGCCGCCGACGTCCAGGTGCTGATGCAGAACGAGCACGAGGAGATCTGATGGGCGACTGGCGTCCGACCTATCCGCGCCCACACCTGCTGCTCCGCTGCCGCCGCCGCTTCGGCGCGGTGGTCCCGTTCGCGGTCTGGCTGCTCTGCATCGCCGGCACGATCGCGCTCGGCCGCATGCTGCCGCAGCCGGCGCTGTTCTCCGGTATCGCCGATTCGGCGCGCACGTCCGTCACCGCGCCCGTCGACGGCCGCATCAGCGCCCTGCTCGTCACCCTGCATCAGGATGTCGAGCAGGGCCAGGTCATCGCCCGCCTCGATGATCGCGACGTCAGCCTGAAGCTGAGCCAGGCCACCTTCGAACTCGAGCGCCTGCGCGCCGACATGGCCCGGCGCACCGCCGACCTCGAGCACGAGGCGGCGACGGTCTCGTCCGAGCACGGGCTCGAGACCGGCATCGAGCAGCGCCGGCTGTCGAGCGCCGTCGAGTCGGCGCAGCTGGCGGCGCTGACGACGCGCACCGAGCTCGAGGAGGCCCGCGTCAGGGTCCAGGGGGTGACCGTCGAGGCCGAGCGCCTGACCAACCTGGCCGCCCAGGGCATGGTCGGCGAACCGGAGCTGGTCTCGGTCCGGACCGAACGCGACGCGCTGGCCCGACGGATCACCGAGCTCGAGGGCCTGCAGCGCGAGCACGCGGCGCGGATCGCGGCGGCGCAGCAGCGCGCGGCGGCCTTCGCCCCCGGCGGCATCGGGGCCCTGCCCGTCGAGTCGACCCTCGCGCCGATGCGCTGGCGGCTGAAGGAGCAGCAGGCTGCCCTGGAGCGGATCGCGCTCGACATCGGCAGGCTCGTGCTCGAGTCCCCGATCAGCGGCCGCGTCCACGCCGTCATGGCGCAATCGGGCGAGTGGGTCCCGGCCGGCAAGGCGCTGGTCGCGATCGTCGATCCGAAGCCGCGCCGCATCCTCGCCTACGTGCCGGACTCGGTGCGCGGCGAGCTCGGCCTGCAGCTCCCGCTGACGGTCGTGCGCGGCGCCGACACCGTGCTCGGCACCACCGGGGTGCAGAGCATCTCGCCGACGGCGGTGCGGATGCCGGAGCAGCTGTGGCTCGATCCGCGCCGCGAGGAGTGGGGCTACGAGGTCGTGCTGGCGGCGACGGGACGCGAGGTGCCCGGCGAACGGCTGCAGTTCATCCGCGCGCGGTAGGCACGCCGCGAGCCCCGGGCCCTCGGGGCGCGGCTCAACTCCGTGACGAGTCGTGCATCATCTCGAGCAGCCGGCGCAGCGTGCCCAACGAGTCGACGATCCTGGCCCCGGCCTGTTCGAGCCCGTCCGTCGTCGCCGCCGAGGTGATCGTGGTGTCGTCGAACATCTGCAGCTCGCCGGCGAGCAGGCCCATGGCCTGCGAGCTGCGTTGGACGATCTCGTTGACGTCGACGGCGGCGTCCAGCGACGACGACAGCAGCTTCGGCAGATCGTCCTCGAGCCCCTGCGCCGAACGGTGATGCTCGAGCACCGAACCGAGCTGCTCGTGGGCAACACGCGCGTGCGTACGGATGCCGGCCATGCGCTCGGCGATGCCGGCCGTCGCCTGCTGCGTCCGATTCGCCAGGGTGCCGACCTCCTGTGCCACGACGGCGAAACCCCGCCCCGCCTCGCCGGCGCGCGCCGCCTCGACGGCCGCGTTCAGCGCCAGCAGGTTGGTCTGGAACGCGATGCTGTCGATCAGCTGGAGCACCTCGTCGATCGAGGAGCTGTTGTTGTCGAGGGCCTCGAGCGTGCCCTGGAGTTCCAGCGTCTTCTGGTCGGCTGCGCGCAGCGTGTCGGTCGCCATGGTCACCTTCGACGTGACCTCGGCGAGCAAGGCCCGGTTGGTCGTCAGGCTCTTGTCCAGCGCCGCCGCATCGCCGAGCATCGCCTCGCGCCGTTCAGGGAACAGCCGCGCCAGGCCGCCGATGTAGTTCGCTTGAATCGTGGCATTCCGCAGCGCGATATCGAAGCCGTCGCAGCTCTGCTGCAGCGCGTCGGCCATCGCCGCCATGCTCTCGACGATGTCGTGCAGCATCTCGCCGAGGAAGTCGACATTCACCGCGACGGTCTTGATCTCGGCTGCCGTGAACTTCACGCGACCGACACGGCCGGTGAAATCGCCGGCCTCCATGGCCCTGGCGATGCGGCTGATGCGACCGATCGGGGTCGCGATCACGTGCCCCAGCACCAGCGCCATGGCCAACGCGGTGGCGATCGCCAGCGCCAGCCAGAAGACGAACTCGTCCCGGGCGTCCCGGCTGCGCTCGACATGGTTGGCGGTGTTCGCGGCATAGGCCCTCAGTTCGGCCGCCTCGATCAGTTCGAGCAGTTCCTCGTGCAGCCGGTCGCCTTCCGCGTCGAGGAGGGCGTAGGCGCGTTGGGTATGGAAGTCGAGGTGCAATGCGGCGACCTCGCGGAAGCAACTGACGGTCCTGGCCAGCAGGGCCCTGGCCTCGGAAGCATCCGCGACCTGATCCTGCAGATGTTCGATCAGCCGCTCGAGTTCGCCGTTGCGTCGCGCCTGACGCTCGGCGTGGCCGGTCTCCAGCAGGCGGGACAGGGCTACGCGCAGGCGCAGGACGTCGTCTTCGATGGTCTCACGCTGCTTCAGCAGCGTCATCGCCTGGCTCGTGCCCTGCGCCGTCTGGTCCATGATCCGGAGCGACTCGATGCCATAGACCCAGAGGATCAGCACGACCACGGCGAACGCGGTCAACAGCTGTCCGCGCAGCGAACGCAACGGCCACAGAAGGGCATGAATGAGGCGGAGGATCGACACGCGTCTGGGCTCTTGTCCGGCCCTATCGGTCAGGGACTTCCCCAGGCTGCATGGCAATTGTCGGCGGGACAGGATTCCCGGTGGCAAGCCGTGAGCCGGACCCGAGGATGGCCGGGCGCCGGGCCTCCACTTTGCAAGAAGGACCTACCGTTGCTCTCCTCCCCTGCGTCTGTTCGAGGTCTAGAACAGCCCCAGAGTGAGGGTCAGGCCATTGGAACTCGTCAGCCCGACGATCCCGAGTCCAGGGCCGAACTCGACCTGGAGAACCTGATGCTGCAGGGTGGTACCGGCCAGGGTCGGATCCAACGGCATCCCGAACCGAGCAGCAGCGACGCCGCCGTCGACGATCAGCGGCAACAGGAGCTCCGAGCTGGCCAGCAGATTGCAGCCCACCCCGCCTGCCGGGTGCAGCAACGAGAGCGGGATGCCGGGTGACCTCAGGCCGATCAGGCCGATGGCAAGCCCGCTCGCGGAGAGACCGGCACATCGCGAGCGGAACCAGCCGCCCAGCCACGGCGGCGACAGGGCCTCGAGAACGAGAGTGCCGCCTGACCCTGCGCAGCCAGCGCCGACGGACGAGGCTCCTGGGAGGCATGTCGTCGCCAGCATTGCGAGGTTTGGTGAGACCCGGTAGTCGACGAGATCGAATCCGCCGCCGACGAGCACTTCACCGCTCGCGGTCGGACCCGCGAGCGTCATGACCACGGCATGCGGCCCGAGGACTCCGTAACCCAACGATGTCCACCCCGCGCCACTCCATCGTGCGATCCGTGTTGCCGGTACGCCACTGACCGAGCCGAAGGTGCCACCGACGATCAGGTCACCGCCTGGCAGCGCTACCACGCTTTCGACCGAGTAGTCGAAGCTGCCGCCAAGACTGGTCCAGCTGCTGCCGTCCCAATACATGACCAATGTGCTACCGCAGACCACCGCGAGGCCGCCGCCGGGCACTACGGCGAGATCGCGGACCGCATAGCTGTAGCCGGGGACTCCACCGCCGATGGCCGACCACGCCGTACCGCTCCACCGCGCGAGGCCGCGAGTCGGCGCTCCACCTGCAGCCAGGAACGAGCCACCGGCAATCAGGACACCATCGTCTGCAACCGCCAGGGCGTAGACGGGCAGATCCATGCCTGAACCAAACGTGCTCCACGTTGCACCATCCCAGCGGGCAATGCGGTTCGCGAGCAGACCGCCCGCCGAGCGGAAGTTGCCGCCGACCGCGACGCTGCCATCGGGCAGGACGACCAACGCCTTCACCTCCGCATCTGCGCCGCCATCGACGTCATGCCACCGGAGGCCATCCCAGCGCGCCAGATTCTTCGCCGCCACGCCGCCGACGCTCTCGAACTTGCCACCCGCGATCAGGTCGCCATTCGGCAGGGCCGCGAGGGCGTTCACGTATTCGGAACTGCTGTCGACGCCGCCGCCGAGATCCGACCAGTTCGTGCCGTCGAAGGCGGCGACGCGGTGCGCTGCGATGCCGCCGACGGCATCGAAGAATCCGCCACAGGCAAGACCGCCGCCCGGCAGCTCGATCAGATCGAGGATCAGCCCATCGGCACCGCCGTAGACCCGGCTTTGGAGCTGCGACCAGTTCGTGCCGTTCCACAGCGCGACCCCGCTCGAGTGTGGCCGGCCCGGCACCGTGAAGACACCGCCGGCGATGATCGCACCGGTGCCATGAACCTCGACGAGAGTCGTGATCGAGTCGCCGATCAGTCCCGCCGCCGCGCTCCAGCTCCGACCGTTGTATGACGCAACCGATCCGGCCACTCCGCCGATGGCGGTGAAGTCGCCGGCCACGAGCAGGTCACCATTGCTGCGTGGGAGCAGCACGCGGCCGAGGTAGCTGCCCCCCGCCCTGCCGGTGGCGGTGCCGACCGTCAGCCACGATGAACCGAGCCAGCGTGCCACGACCCGAGTGGTCGTCCAAGGCATCAGAGTCCCGAAGGCGTAGAGGTCGCCGTTCGGCCGGCAGGCAAGCGCATCGACCCCGCTGAAGAACGAGGCCCCGACTGTCGTCCAGACACCGCTGTGCAGACGCCGCACCGGACTGCTCCAGTCGGGAACCGCCACGACGATGTCGCCGTCGGGCAGCACCTTCAGGGCCTTGACCTCGAGGGGAGGGGAGCTGCCGAAGCCCGACCAGGCCGTACCATTCCAACGCGCGACGTATTGCCTGGGAATGGACCCGGCGTAGGTGAAGTCGCCCCCGGCGATCAGGTTGCCGGACGGGTCGAGGTCGAGCGCCACCACGCCGCCGTTCAGCCCGGGCCCGAGCGGTGCCCACGTCGCCCCGTTCCAGCGCACGATGTTCTCGGCGGCGACCGAGCCGGCTCGCGAGAACCCACCCGCGACCACGAGCGCGTTGTCGGGCATGACGATGAGCGCAGCGACTCCTCCCGGCCCTGAAGCTCTCCACACGCCGCCGCCGAGTTGCGACCAGCGTCCCGTCGCCGGATCGAAAGTCGCGATGCCGTTCGCGATGACGTTGCCCGCGATCGAGAAGTAGCCGCCGACCACGAGCAGCGGTCCGCGCGGGCCGGCGCCGTCCGGGTCCCATTCGACCATCGCTTCCACGGGCCCGTTGACACCGGCATCGGCGCCGCCGGTCGTGGTCCAGCTGGTTGCGCATTGGGCAGTGAGCCGAGCCGCGACGAGCAACAGGGCGGCGGCGACGACACGGAAGGGGAATCTCATCTGGATCCTCCGACGCTCGAGATGGGGAAGGCAGCTGCAACGGCACGCCGCGAATGGCTGGGCCGGCAGCCCCGACATTGTAGGGCCAGCGCTTCCAGCCGAGGCTGAAGGCTGTCGGCGACAGTGAAGCCGCTGCGGCCGGCGCATCCCGATCAACGCGCCGCCACGGCGCACTCAGCTGAAGCCGACCTGCTCCTCGCCCGCGATACGCTGCTTCAGCGCCGGATCGACGCCGCCGCGATCCACCGCGGCCGTGACCTCACCGCCCTCGTGGAAGCTGTCGACCTCGTGGAGCGCCACCGCGATGCGCGAGCTGACGCCGCGGCGTTGCATCGTGATGCCGTAGAGCACCTGGCACTCGGCCATCGTCCGCTTGTGGTGGGTGACGATGCAGAACTGGGTGTCGTGGGTGAACTCGCGCAGCACGCGCAGGAAGCGCTCGACGTTGGTCTCGTCGAGGGCGGCGTCGACTTCGTCGAGGATGCAGAACGGCGACGGCCGCACCTTGAACAGCGCGAACAGGATCGCCACCGCGGTCAGTGAGCGTTCACCGCCCGACAGCAGGTTGATCGACTGCAACTGCTTGCCCGGCGGCTGGGCGACGATCTCGATGCCGGCCTCGAGCATGTCCTCGGCCTCGCCGAGGAACATGTCGGCGCGACCACCCTGGAACAGCTTGCGGAACAGGTCCTGGAAGTTCTTGCGGGCGGCGTGGAAGGTCTCCTCGAACAGCTGCCGCGATTCGAACTCGAGCTTCTTCAGCGTCTCGAGCAGCGCCCGGCGCGCGTCCTTGAGGTCCTGCACCATCTTCTCGGTGTTGCCGAACTCGCCCTCCTCGGCGGCGAGCTCCTCGACCGCGTCGAGGTTGACCGAGCCGAGGCGGTCCTTCTGGCTCTGCAGGATCTTGACCTCCTTGGCGGTCTCGGTCGCGTCGAAGTCCTGCTGTTCCCACAGCCGCCTCAGACCGTGGAAGGCGCGCACTTCGTCGGGCGGCAGCGGCGGTCCCTGCAGCTTCGCGACCAGCGCGTCGGGAGCCGGCGGCCCCATCTGCGCCGGATCGTGCACCAGGCCGATGCCGACGACCTCGCCGAGACAGCGCACGAGTTCGATCCCGGTCTCCTCGCGCAACCGATCCTCGGTCCGCGTGAAGCGGTGGCTGACATCGGCGAGCGCGAGCCGCGCCTGGGTCAGCTGCTCGGTGGCCAAACCACGCTTCTGCTCCCACTCGTGGACCTCGGCCTGCACGCCGGCGCGATGCTGACGGGCGCCATCGAGCGACTGTTGCCGCTCGAGCTTCTGCGCCTCGAGTTCGCAGAGCCGGTCCTCGACCGCCGAAGCCAGCTCGCGCCGGCGGCCCTCTTCGGCCAGCGCCCTGGC
>JAGQRA010000082.1 GCA_020425885.1 Planctomycetota bacterium
GCCTGCTACCCGGCGCTTCGGCGCTTACCGGGGCGGGACTGGCTCCCGCTGATCGAGAGCGACGTGCGCCAGCCGGTTTCGGCCCAGGAGGGTCTCTATCGTCTGTCGCGTCACGACGCACCACGCGATGGAAATGTAGCGCGACGTCGGCGCCGGGCTAGAGTGGCCCTCCCGCCATGAGCGACTACGACTTTCGCTTCGAGCGCGGCGACGATGGCGTCGCCCTGCTCACTCTCGATCGCCCCGAGACCCTCAATTCGCTGACGTTCGACGTCTACGGCCAGCTCGAACGCCTGTTCCTCGATCTCGAGGAGGACGAGACGGTCAAGGCCATCGTGTTGACCGGACACGGCCGCGGCTTCTGCAGCGGCGGCAGCGTCGACGAGATCATCGGGCCGTTGCTCGAGAGCGAACTCGACGCCACGCTCGCCTTCACCCGCATGACCGGCGCCGTGGTGCGCAACATGCTGCGTCTGTCGAAGCCGATCATCGCCGCCGTCAACGGCGTCGCCGCCGGCGCCGGCGCCGTGCTCGCGCTGGCGAGCGACCTCCGCATCGTCGCCGACACCGCGAAGTTCGCCTTCCTGTTCTGCAAGGTCGGCCTGACCTGCGCCGACATGGGCACGGCCTGGCTGCTGCCGAAGATCATCGGCAGCGGCCGCGCCATGGAACTGCTGCTGCTCGGCGACAAGGTCACGGCCGACGAGGCGCTGCGCATCGGCCTGGCCAACCGCGTCCTGCCGCAGGGCGAGGTCGTGGCCGAGTCGCTCGCCATCGCCCGCCGGCTGGCATCGGGCCCGGGCCTCGCCCATGCCATGACCAAGAAGATGGTCTGGAACGAGTGGCCGATGGACGTCGATGCCGCGATCGAGCAGGAAGCCCAGGCGCAGGCCTTGCTGCTGCGCGCCCACGATCACCGCGAGTTCTACAGCGCCTGGATGGAGAAGCGCGACCCGCGTTTCACGGGACGATGACGCGGATCGACCCCGACCTCTGGTTGCCGGACAGCGACCTCGACGACGCCGACGTCGACTTCGCCCGCGGCATCCGCGCCTTCGCCGAGGCCAGGCTGCGGCCGCATGCGCGCGCGATCGACGAGCAGCGCACGTTCCGCCGCGAGATGGTCACCGAGCTCGGTGCCGCCGGCATCCTCGGTGGCCCATTGGCCGCGGCCGACGGCGGCTCCGGCTGGTCACCGCTCCGGGTCGCGATCGCGCACGAGGAACTCGGCGCGGTCTGCGGCAACGCCCGCGGCTTCTGCGCCGTGCAGACCGGCCTCGTCGCCCAGTGCCTCGCGCGCTTCGGCAACGACGCGCAGAAGCGCCGCTGGCTGCCCGAGCTGGCCGCGGGTCGCGCCATCGGCTGCTTCGGCCTGACCGAGCCCGGCGCCGGCAGCGACGTCGCCGCGCTGCAGACCGTGGCCGAGCGCGACGCCGCCGGTCGCTATTCGATCCGCGGCCACAAGTGGTGGATCACCAACGGCGGCGCCGCCGATGTCGCCATCGTCTTCGCCAGTA
>JAGQRA010000626.1 GCA_020425885.1 Planctomycetota bacterium
CGACGAGATCGTCGTGCTGCCGATCAACGAGAACTACACCGCCGAACATACGGCCCACATCGTTGACGTGATCGCTACCGCTGCCGCGGGTCTCCGCGATGCCTGACGCGCCGCTCGAGCTGACACTCGTCGGCTGCGGCCAGATTGCCCGCGCCTACCTCCAGGCCCTCGACGGGGTGAGCACGCTGCGACTCTGCGCCGCGGTCGACCCGGACGCCACTGCGGCCGCAGCCCTGGCCGAAGCCGCCGCGGTGCCGGCGTTCGCCAGCATCGACGCCATGTGGAATGCAGGCGTCCGGCCGCAGGCGGCGCTGGTCCTCGCCCCGCCCGACCGCCACGAATCGTTGTCGATCGACCTGCTGCAGCGCGGCCTCGACGTGCTCTGCGAGAAGCCTCTGGCGCCGACCATCGCCGCTGCCGAACGCATGCTTGCCACAGCCACCGCGACCGGCCGGCGGCTGATGATGGGCAGCAAGTTCCGCTACACGGCCGACATCCTCACCGCCCACGACCTGCTCGCCGCTGGCTACTGCGGCGACGTCGTGATGTACGAGAACGTGTTCTGTTCGCACGTCGACATGACCGCGCGCTGGAACGCCATCGCCAGCCACAGCGGTGGCGGCGTCCTGATCGACAACGGCTGCCACTCGGTCGATGTCGCGCGTTTCCTGCTCGGCCCGATCGCGCGGGTCCAGGCCCAGTTCGGCCGCGTCGCCCAGGATGTCGCGGTCGAGGACACAGCCCGCCTGCTGTTCACGAGCGAGAGCGGCGCGCTCGGTTCGATCGATCTGTCGTGGAGCATGCACAAGGAGACCGCGGCCTACGTCCGCGTGCACGGCACCGCGGGCACCCTCGAGATCGGCTGGCGGCAGTCGCGGCGCAAGCGCGTCAGCGATGCCGGTTGGACCGAGTTCGGCACCGGCTACGACAAGGTGGCGGCCTTCCGCGCCCAGCTGCAGAACTTCGCCGCCGCGGTGCTCGGCCTCGAGGTGCCGCTGATCGGCGACGAAGATGCGCTGGCATCGGTCGTCGTCATCGACAGCGCCTACCGATCGCAACGCGAGGAACGCTGGGTCGCCGTCGAAGCGCGATGATGCGTTCCGACCGTCGCCAGCGAAGGCGACCGCGGGCAGAATCATGCCATGCCCGACCCCACGACGCGGATCCACCCGACGGCCATCCTCGAGGACGATGTCGTGATCGGGGACGGCACCGCGATCTGGGACCACGTCCACATCCGCCGCGGCGCCCGCATCGGCGCCGGCTGCATCGTCGGCGAGAAGACCTACGTCGCCTACGACGTCGCGATCGGTGACCTCTGCAAGATCAACGCCGCGGTCTACATCTGCGCCGGCGTGACGATCGGTCGCGGCGTCATGATCGCGGCGCATGTCGTGTTCACCAATGACCTGCTGCCGCGCGCTTCGACTCCCGAACTAGATCGGCTGCTGCCGAGCGATCCCGGGCCGTCGACCTTGCGCACCCGGGTCGGCGACGGCGCCACGCTCGGCGCCAACTCGACGATCGGACCCGGCCTCACGCTCGGCGACTGGTGCATGGTCGGCATGGGAAGCGTCGTCACCAAGGACGTGCCGGCCCACGCCCTCGTGGTCGGCAACCCGGCCCGCACGGTCGGCATCGTCTGCAGCTGCGGCAACGTGGTCGAACGTTCGTCCGACAGGCTGAGGACGGCGGGCGATCGAAGCTGCGGATGTGGCCGGAGCGTGCCCTGGGTCGGGTGACCATGGGTTCGGATCATGACCGGGCACCCGACAGCGGGCTTGGCGGTCGACACGCGCCGGATTAGTCTCCCCCGGTCAGAACGACGCCTTCGCGAGAGTGGCGGAATTGGTAGACGCACGGGCTTTAGGTGCCCGCGGGCGCAAGCCTGTCAGGGTTCGAGTCCCTGCTCTCGCACCATTACCTCGAAGTCCGCAGTCGTGAGCGCAACCCGCGCTGATCGCCGACGTTGAGCACGAGCCCGGCCGGCCGGTGGCCTGGGAATCCTGACAGTCACTGTCAGGAACCCCACCACCAAGCACGGCGAGGTTCGAAGATGGAGACCAGCACGACGACCGGCGCGGCGCGACCGCCCCGGCCCCGACGCGAACGGCGAACGAGCGGCGACCGCTCGTCGCCGCTCAGCGCGCTGCACTGCACTGGCATGACACGCAGCGCGAAGAACAAGAAGCAGGTGAAGCTGCCGAAGATGGGCCGCCACAGCAGCGGGCAGGCCCGTGTCACTCTGAACGGCAAGGTCCACTACCTGGGCGCCTACGGCAGCCCCGAGGCGCACCAACGCTACGCCGAGCTGATCCAGCAGTGGCTCGATGGCGGTCGGCGGCCGCTGCACCCCTTGCCGCACCCCGGCCAGGTCACCCTGACTGTCCGCGAGCTGTTCGAGCACTACCGCAGCTGGATCGTGACCACCGGCCGCTACACGAAGAACGGGGAGGTCACGCCGCAGCGCGGTCTGATCGAGCGGTCGCTCGCCGGCTTCGAGGAGTTCGCCGGGCACCTGCGGGTGACTCAGCTGTCCGAGGCGGTGATCGTGCAGTGGCGTGACCGGATCGAGCTCAACCGCAAGCTGACCCGCGGTGGCGTCAACCGCAAGGTGCAGATGCTGCTCGGCGCGCTCCGGTGGGCGAAGACTCGCGGCCTGCTGCCGAAGACGGTCTGGGCAGACTGTCGCGACGTCGAGCCCCTCAAGAAGGGCGAGTGCGGCAACCGTCGCGAGCGCCTGCGGGCCCGGCGCGCGGTCACCCTCGAGGAAGTCGAGAAGGTCGCAGCGGCCTGCTCGTGCCGGCACGTCGCCGCGATGCTGCGCGTCCAGGCCCTGGTCGGGTGCCGCCCCGGTGAGGTGGCGGCGATGCGCTGGGTCGACATCGACAAGACGCCGATCGTCGTCGACGGCGTGACCCTCTGGGTCTACCGCGTGGCTGACCTGGTCGCGAAGACCGCGCACCACGGCCGGTCGATCAGCTACCCGGTCCCGCCACGGGCCCAGGCCATCCTGGCCGAGTTCCCGGCGTTTCCCAACGCTCTGATCTTCTCGCCCGCGCAGTCGATGGCGGAGCGTGGCAGGTCGCGGAAGACCGCGCCGGCATTCGGCCCCAAGTGGACGGCACGCGCCTACCGCAACGCCGTTGTTCGCGCCTGCGCAGCGGCCGGTGTCGCCTACTTCACCCCACACGAGGTACGCCACGGCGCGATCACGCGGGCCGCCGAGCAGCACGGCGTGCTGGCGGCGCAGCGGCTCGCCAACCACAGCAGCGCGGCGACCACGGCGCGCTACCTGCACACCACCGACGACGACGCCTACCGGGTGGCGGCGCGGATCGGGTAGAACATCCCTCGGGGCAACGGCGCGCCTCATGAACGCGCCGGGCCGTGCTCGCCTGCGCGGCCGCCCCTGCTTCTCCAGCAGGCGATCGATCGAGGCGACGATGACCGGGAAACCCTGGGTTCAGTGGCAGCAGGGATTCGAAGACTACGAGTGCGCCGTGTCCGGTATCCGATCCATCGGCGAAGACGGAGTAGTCAGCTACGCTGGCAGCAAGAAGGAGAAGCGACTCGTGCGCATCGCTGCCAAGAGGCTCGCGAGGCGGACGAAGGAAGTGATTCCGGTCGCCATCGATGTCGGCGTGGATGAGGCATCCCTCCTGGCCTTTCAGGAGCACTTGGCCAGCTGCATTCAGTTGGTGGGAGTCGTCCCAGACATCGCCGAAAACCTGACGGTCTCTGAACCGGCAAGAATCGCAGTGCGACAGATCGAACTGCGATCCGAGCGCGCGACTTCCACCACTCAAGGCCCTCCAGATGAGAAGCTCCTGCTCATCGCTGATAGGGCCTTCTGCAAGGACGCGCTCCGCCTGCTCGCCGAGACGCACTCGCGGGCACCCAGCGCGTGGCACAAGCTTTCCGCCTTCAATGGTTGTGGCGGCCAGAGGTGGAGCGAAACGGCAGAAGCGAAGAAGCGAGGTAAGGGCTACGACCATGCCCGCCATGCCCTCGCCGAAATGGTCGATGCCGAACTGATCGAGCGCGCCGGCGCTGGCAAGTCCCGCCGCGGCGGATTCAGGATCACCAAGAAGGGGCTGTCTGCTCTCCGTCAGGTCACGTCCCCTTCAGACTCCCTTCCTGGCCGGAGATGACACCCCCCAGCAGCTACTCGGAGCACTTCGGCGCGGTCGAGCAGCTCCTCGCGAAGCCCGCAACTACCGCTTCCCCGAGGCTGCGGCGATCGCACACTTGACCATGCACTCGCGCAGATCACGCGCGAAGTCGTGCGAGTCATCAATTCCGACGGAGTAGAAAGCGTCGCTCATCCCGGGGATGTCGTCCTGCTCGCCCACCTCTTCACACAACACACCCCTGCACTCGTCCAGCAGACTCTGCCAGTTGTGGTTCGCCCAGACGGCGTCGGAGAGCTCGTCACTGTAGGGCAGGCCGGCAACCTCGAGGAGATCCACCGACGGCCCGTCCATGAGGCTGGCATCGAACGCTCCGTCGACGATGCGTGTGGGATCTCCGAACAGTCGCTCCTCCACCCATCGCCAGGCAGATGCGGACCGCCCTCCTGCAGTGCCGCACTTCTGATGCAGCAGACGTAGCAGGCTCAGGATGTCGGGGTGGTTCCAGGACTCGATCCCCTCGAGCACCTGCTGGACCTGGTCGGGAGACAGCGATTCCAGGTCGGCCTGCAGCCTCGCCGGGTCGACCTTCGGCCATTCCTGCGAATACTCGTTCGCGGCGACGGCCGCTGTGCACCAGTCGAGCAAGGCAAGCTCTTGGAGAGCGTCCTCCCAATCCAGGGCGATACTCAGGTATGTCTCTGCCGCAACCAACGCCTTGACGAGCTCCGCGCCAGAGCGCAGCCCCGTCACGGTGTCCCAGGTCTCCCAGACGCGCCCTCGCCCGGTCCACGTGCTCTCTCCGAGCTTTCGGCAGTAGACGCTGAATCTGCCGCGCTTCGTGCGCGTGACCACGATGGCGTCGATCCAGTTGCTGACCATGTTGAAGTTGTCGCCGTAGCACACGACGACTGAAGGGCAGCGGGCGAAGCCTGCTGCATCACTCCACTCCAGGCGAGTTCCGAGGTAGTGGGTCACTGGAAAGGAACTACGAGGTCAGGCATCGCGGTCGTTCACCAGGATTCGCAAACGAAGCCCTCGTCATTCTCTGCGGCCAAGGGACCATCGACCCCGTCATACGGGCCTTCGAGTCGGAGGCAGACGCCATCATCTTCAATCTCGGCGTGAAACCAAAGCTCGACGTCTCCTGCGCTCACACAGTAGGTAGCGATGCGGCCGATGCCGTTCTCGAGCAGTCTCTGTAGCTCCTCATGCGCCAGTGCCTCGGCCAAATCCTCGCGTTCCCGCGGCAGGAGAAACGAGAAGTCGCGACGCTTGCCTGTGTCGAAGCTCGCGCATTCCGTCCGGATCTCCTCCAGACGGTCCTCATCCACGAACTCCTCGAGCTTCGCGGCCAGATCCTCGCCATCAGTGATTCGCCCCTCTTCGTGGCATTGCTCGAGCGAGAGGATCTCTGCGCACGTGCAGAAGTCCCAGCCTGCAGGCCGTTCCGGTTGCGGCACGTCCAGAAGATGGGCCAGATCGAAAACGTTCACCTGTGCGAACCGCCGAGTGCCAGCGTCGACATCGCGCCGGACCGCTTGCACGCGCTCGGCTACCGTCATCCCTTCGAGGATCGATACGGCCTCTTCGGCTGGCAGTGCTTGCTCCGCAGGACCTTCTCGCTTCTTCCGCTTGCTCATCTTGTGCCTCCTGCGGAGTGGCCTCCACGCCACAACTCGCGACGATTTCAAGGAACGCTCGTGCCACTCATAGGACGACGAGCCCCCCACCCCGCTCCGCCAGCCACCGCCGCCGCTCCTCACAGTCCGGCATCGCCCGTTGCACGCGCCGCCAGAACTCCGGCGTGTGGTTCGGCTCCACCAGGTGCGCGAGTTCGTGCACGATCACGTAGTCGACGATGCCCGCCGGCAGCAGGATCGCCGCCCAGTGGAAGTTCACATTGCCGCCCTTGCCGCACGAGCCCCAGCGGAACCCGAGGTCCCGCACCTCGATCCCCGACGGCTCCACTCCCATCCGCTGCGCCCACCCCGGCACGCGGCGGCCCAACCAGGCCAGCGCCCGGTCCGAATACCACCGCACGAACTCCTCCCGCCCGCGCCCTGCCAGCTCCCGCCGCAGCGCGAAACGCCCCGCCATCAGCTTCAACGGCACGTCCTGGCGATCGACGAGCAGCAGTCGGTAGCTCCGACCGAGATACGGAAACCCCTCGCCGCTGACGAACTCCTTGCTGCCGACCGGCTGCTGCCGCGTCTCCTTCTCGGCGATCTTGGTGTAGAGCCAGAAACGGTTCTCGCGCACGAACCGCGTCAGCCGCTCGGGGTCGGCCTGGGGCGGCGCGGTGATCCGCAGCTCGCCGCCGCGATCGACGATCAGCTCGACGGTCTTGCGTCGCGTGCTCCTCCGCACCTCGAACTCCAGCTCGTCGACGACCAGCAGCTCGGTCACTGCACCAGCCTGTCGTGGTTGGCCCTGGCCAGCTCCATGAGCCTGTCGGCCACGGCATCGAGCCGGTCGAACGGCAACACGGATGCGTCGTCCAGCGTGCGGACGATCCAGCTGCGCAGCGCGGTCTGCGCCACGTTCCGGGTCCAGAAACCGACGATCCCGACCTCACTGCGAACATGCTCGACCATGGCGACGGTCAGCCCGCGCAGGGTCGCCAGCTTCTCCGGGGCCGGCTTGTCCTTCACGGTCACCTCCTCGAGGAGCAGGTCGTAGAACGGCCCCTGCACCTCGTCGAGCCCGGTCTCGGCATCGGTCCCGCGACCGGCTGTCGCCTCTCCGACCAGTCCCTCA